>CAZGPW010000275.1:0-13625 GCA_964527535.1 uncultured Bacteroidales bacterium | reverse complement strand
GGTCATCAATTATTTACATATACAACATCATCAGTCTTCCACAATTGTAATAACGGAAGACCTGACAGGTGGTTTAATAAAAAATAATGTAATAATTGAAGACAGGTGTGTTAACCGAATACCCAGCGGGGTCGGTCTCCGCCCTTTTGCTAATACCCTCCCATCAACCCCCAAGCTGTCGCAAGACAGCCAATCCGTGCAATCCGTGTCATCAGCGTTCCAAAAACTGCCGCAGACAGCCAATTCGTGCAAATCCGTGCAATCCGTGTCATCAGCGTTCCAAAAACTGTCGCAAGATAGCCCATCCGTAAAAACATATTTTTTTTCATCGTATTGATTTTTTGATTAATTTACTGCCGTATTTTTGATTATTTTTTAATCATTATGGAAAGAAATGTGGTGCATATGGATCTCGACTCTTTTTTTGTGTCGGTGGAACGGCTCAAAAACAGCCGGTTAAGTAACATGCCCGTCATCATTGGCGGCACATCCGACCGTGGCGTGGTGTCCTCATGCAGCTACGAAGCCCGCAAGTTTGGTGTGCACTCGGCCATGCCGGCAAAAATGGCGCGGCAACTCTGTCCGGATGCCTTTTTCATCCGCGGCGATATGGACAGCTACACCAAATATTCCCGCCTGGTGACCGACATCATTGCCAGCGAAGCCCCGGCTTACGAAAAAGCCAGCATAGACGAGCATTACCTGGACATCACCGGTATGGATAAATTTTTTGGCAATCTGAAATGGACCAGCGAACTGCGGCAGAAGATCACACGGGAAAGCGGTCTGCCCATCAGTTTTGGCCTGTCGGTGAACAAAACCGTTTCCAAAATGGCCACCAACGAAGCCAAACCCAACGGTCAACTGATGGTGGAAGCACCAAAGGTACGGCCGTTTCTGGACCCGCTGCCCATACAGAAAATTCCCATGCTGGGGCCAAAAACCTTTCAAACCCTGCGCGCCATGGGCATTGCCGACATCCGCACCCTGAGCAACATTCCGCCCGAAATGCTGATTAACCTGATGGGGAAAAACGGCAAAGTGCTGTGGGAACGCGCCAACGGCATTGACAACACACCGGTGAGGCAGTATTCCGAGCGCAAATCCATCGGTACAGAGCACACCTTCGACACCGACAGCATGGACATTCGTTCCATCCATGATTTACTGAGCAGCATGGTAGAAAAACTGGCCTTTAAAATCCGCAAAGACCAATGGCTGACATCCACCGTAACGGTAAAAATACGCTATGCCAATTTCGACACGCACAGCATGCAGCGACGCATTGCCTACACCTCCTTTGACCACGAGCTGATGGCTGTTGCGCATGAATTGTTTGACAAACTTTACACCCGCCGCATGCGCCTGAGGCTGGTGGGCATCAAGTTCAGCGGCCTGATTCGCGGGGTGCAGCAATTACGCCTGTTTGAAGCAAAACCCGAAATCGCCAACCTTTACATGGCCATGGACGACATCCGCAAACGCTTTGGTAAAAAGGCCATTCGTCGGGCTGTCGGGTTTCACTAACCAAAGCCCTCCGACCTTCAAGGTCGAATTGGTTTCAAAAATAAGCTTTTGACCAGATTGTTCAAATTATAAAACAATACGACCTTGAAGGTCGGAGGGCTTTTCGCGCCAGGACGGAGGTGGAAAGCCAGCCGAAAGGAATGCACAGGAAAAACGGCAGCAGCAGAGCGACAAGCGAAGCTCCTGCTGCAACAAATTTTTCCGTGCATTGCTGAGGCTGCTTGAAACCGTAGGCCGACGCTTTTTCAGCGGGGCGCCCAAATCACCAACATCAAACCTTCAAACCTTCAAACCAAAACATGTACCTCAACACCCACACATATTACAGTCTGCGCTACGGCACGATGAGCCCCGAACAGCTTGTCAGAGCGGCTAAATCGCATGATGTGGACCAACTGGTGCTCACCGACATCAACAACAGCACGGGGATGCCGGATTTTGTGCGGATTTGCCGGGATGAAGGCGTAAAAGCCATTGGCGGGATTGATTTCCGAAACGGGGACAGGCAACTGTACCTGGGCATAGCGCGCAACCGTGAAGGCATGAGAGAACTGAACGAATTCCTGACCGGGCACCTGCAAGCCAAAACCGAAATTGGTGCAGCACCGGAATTTTCACAGGCATTTGTGGTCTATCCCACCGATAATGTACCTGATCGCCCACTGAAACCACACGAATTGGTTGGCATACGGCCGCGGGAAATTCGTCGCCTGATCAATTCGCCCTTGCTGGAACAAAAACACAAGCTGGTGATGCTGCACGCAGTGAGTTTTACCAACAAATCCGAATACGCCATGCATTGCCATTTGCGGGCGGTGAATCACAACATTTTGTATTCACAACTCAAGCCGGAGATGTGCGGACGGAAAGAAGACCACCCGGTGCATCCTGAAAAACTGCGGGAAGTCTATAGCGGCTACGATTTCATTGTACGCAATACCCTGGATGTGCTGGGGCAGTGTCATCTGGATTACAATTTAAGCAGTGTAAAAAACAAGGCTGTCTTTTCCCTCAGTAAGCGCGACGATCGCAACCTGCTGCACAAGCTGGCTTATGACGGGCTGGCATACCGCTACCCGAAGGCCGGAACCGCCATTCGCAAGCGCCTGGAGCATGAGCTGGACATCATTGACAGCATGGGTTTTGCCTCCTATTTTCTAATTACCTGGGACATCATCCGCTATTCCATGTCGCGGGGATTTTACCATGTGGGACGGGGCAGCGGCGCCAACAGCCTGGTGGCCTACTGCCTGAAAATAACTGATGTTGATCCCATTGAGCTGGATCTGTATTTTGAGCGTTTTCTGAATCCCCGCCGCAGCACGCCTCCGGATTTTGATATTGACTACTCCTGGAAAGAACGGGACGAAGTGACCGATTACATTTTCAAACGCTATGGCTCACGACACACGGCTCTGCTGGGCACCATCAACACCTTTAAAGCCCGTTCGGTACTGCGGGAGCTGGCCAAAGTGCAGGGACTGCCCAAGGCCGAAATTGACGCTCTGGCCGCCAATCCGCAAAAGTACCGGAACAAGGACAGCCTGCACCGCAGCATTGTCAACATGGCGGCGCGTTTGGCAGATTTCCCCAACCTGCGCAGCATACACGCAGGAGGAATCCTCATCAGCGAGGAACCCCTCACCTACTACACCGCGCTGGATTTGCCGCCAAAGGGATTCCCCACCACCCAATGGGACATGTACGTGGCCGAAGGCCTGGGCTATGAAAAGCTGGATATTCTCAGTCAGCGGGGCATCGGGCATGTGAAAGAAGCCGCTGAAATTGTGGAAGAAACCCGGGGCCGCAAAATTGACGTACACGATGTCAAGCGCTTTAAGCAGGATAAGCTGGTGCAAAAACGCCTGTATCACGGCGAAACCATTGGCTGCTTTTACATTGAAAGTCCGGCCATGCGGGGTCTGCTTTCAAAATTGCGCTGCAGCGATTACACCACACTGGTGGCTGCCAGCTCCATCATCCGCCCCGGGGTGTCCCGCTCGGGCATGATGAAAGAATACATCCGGCGTTTTCATAACCCACAGGGCTTTGAGTACCTGCACCCGGTGATGAAAGAGCAGCTTGCCGAAACCTATGGCGTGATGGTGTATCAGGAAGATGTGCTGAAAGTGTGTCACCACTTTGCCGGCCTTGACCTGGCCGATGCCGACATTCTGCGACGAGCCATGAGCGGTAAGTTTCGTTCACGCACCGAGTTTGACAGCATTGTGGAGAAATTTTTCAGCAACTGCCGGAAATTCGGCTATCCGGAGAACATCACACAGGAAGTCTGGCGGCAGGTGCAGTCCTTTGCCGGATACGCCTTTTCCAAAGCCCACTCGGCCTCTTACGCAGTAGAAAGCTTTCAAAGCCTGTACCTGAAAGCCTACTACCCGCTGGAATTTATGGTAGCGGTAATCAACAACTTTGGCGGCTTTTACCGCTCCTGGGTGTATTTCAACGAGGCCAAACGGATGGGAGGTGTTATTCAGCCACCCTGTGTCAACCGCAGCCGCCGGAAAACGCGTCTGATTGGCGGAGACATTTTCATCGGCTTTGTGCATGTGGAAAAGCTGGAGCGCAAGCTTTCGAAGCAGGTAGTGGAAGAACGGGAAGCCCATGGTGAGTACACAGATTTATTTGATTTCATGCAGCGGGTACCGGCCGGACGCGAACAGATGCACCTGCTGATTCGTGTGGGCGCATTTCGTTTTACCGGCAAGAAAAAAGCAGAGCTTCTGTGGGAACTCCACGGCTACACGCCGGGAAAAAAGCGAGCGGTAGCTGTTGGCCACACCCTCTTTGAGCCGGAGAAACGGCAGTATGAGCTTCCGCCCCTGAAAAGCAGCAAGATGGATGATGCCTGGGATGAACTGGAGCTGCTGGGTTTTCCTGTCAGCCTTAGCTGGTTTGACATGCTGGAGGAAAATGCGGATTCTGGCATACGAGCTGAAAACCTGCGGGCTTATACCGGCAAGCGCATAGAAATTGAGGCCATGTACGTAACGGTGAAATACGTCAAGACGGTAAAAAACGAGCTAATGCACTTTGCTGCCTGGACCGACCGCTACGGCAATTATTTTGACAGCGTTCATTTCCCGGATTCCCTGAAAAGCTCACCATTCCGCGGGCAGGGAGTTTACCGTGTATGGGGCAAGGTGGTGGAAGAATTCGGCCACCCCTCGCTGGAAGTTGACCGGATGGAAAAACTGGCTGTGCGGGGGCGGTATGGGGAGTAGCGACCAGTACCAACATCGACGCTGCCTGGAGCAACGCCAATGCTACGCTAAATTTTTTTTACCTTTGCAGCATGATTTATCCGGAAAATTTTGAAGAAAAAATTGGTTTTGACAAGTTGAGAAGCAAGCTGAAAGGGACATGCCAAAGCGATGCCACAAAAAGGCTTGTGGATGACATGCACTTTATGACAGATGCCGGGAGTATCAACAAAACGCTTGATTACACAGAAGAAAGCAAGCAAATACTTTTGTTTCACGATAATTTTCCCCTCACCGGATTTCCTGACATCAACCCGTCCCTGACACGTTTGGATAACCCGGAGTCGGTACTTAGTGAATCTGAGTTTGATGCCATATATAAAGTGCTTTATGTGCTGAATGCCTGCCTCAGGTATAGCTCCAAGCTCAACAAAGAGAAATTTCCGGTCATCAGGTCTGAGTTTGAACAGCTAAATTTTCCGGATTACGTCAAAGATGAAATACGCCGTATATTTACAAGCAAGGGAAAAATCAAATCATCGGCGAGCAAGGAATTGCAGGCGGCCGTCAGCAAGCAAAAAGACATCGAAACACAAATCACACGCGAGCTGGACAAAACCATGCAACAGGTAACAGCCAAAGGCTGGACAGATACAGACACATCAGTTGCGGTAATTGACGGCTACAGGGCTATTCCTGTTCACGCCACCCACAAACGAAATTTGCACGGTATCATTGTCGGTGAATCTGCATCCGGAAAAACCGTATATATTGAGCCGGAACGCATCACGCAATATCATTACCAATTAAAAAACCTGGAACACGATATCCTCAAAGAGAAGCAGCGCATCCTTGCAGAATTAACTGACAGCATAAGGGATTACAAACCAGACATTGCAGCTGTGTCAGACGCCCTTGTCAGGATGGATTTTCACCGCAGTAAAGCCAAACTTGCATTGCAACTTGAGGCAATAAAACCCGCCATCAATACAAACGGAAACACGAAATACCACAAAGCCAGGCATCCGGTGCTGGTCATCAACTACATAAACCGCGACAAAGAAGTTATTCCCTTTGATATTGAATTCAATGAAAAACAATCCATCTTTGTCATATCCGGCCCCAATGCCGGCGGTAAAACCGTTTGTCTGCAGGCAGCCGGACTGATACAATACATGTTGCAATGTGGCATACAGGCCCCGCTGGGCGGAAATTCGGAGATAAAAATCCTCGACGACATTTTTCTTGACCTCGGCGATGACCAGAACCTCGAAAACGACCTGAGCACCTACAGTTCCCACCTGCAAAACATGAAATTCATGCTCGAACATGCCGGAAAAAACAGCATGATCCTGATTGATGAATTTGGCGGCGGCACAGAACCCGACATGGGTGCTGCCATTGCCGAAGCGATGCTCCAGCACTTTGCAGACAAACGCTGTAAAGGTA
This sequence comes from uncultured Bacteroidales bacterium, assembly GCA_964527535.1. GTDB lineage: Bacteria > Bacteroidota > Bacteroidia > Bacteroidales > ML635J-15 > JAQIBY01. Next base: position 7,431 of record CAZGPW010000275.1, on the reverse strand, counting down.
TCATTACCACACACTACGGCAACCTGAAACACTTTGCAAGCAATTATCCCGGACTCGAAAACGCTGCCATGTTGATTGACAATGAGACAATGACGCCCATGTACACATTACAAACCGGCATCCCGGGGTCATCATACAGCTTTGAAATTGCAAAACGAAGCGGTATTCCAGGCGATATTATCCACCTGGCACGCACAAAAACCGACAGCGAAAAATTCAATTTCGACAAGCACCTTAAAAAAGTCATTAAAGACAAAAAATACTGGGAAAACAAAAGGAAAGAAATCGACCAGAAACAAAAACAACTGGATGCAGAAATAAACAGGCATGCCATTGCTTATCAGGGATTTGTACGGCAAGAGAAAAAATTACTCGACAAAGCAAAAGCCGAAGCGGAAAACATCATCCAATCGGCAAACAAAGAAGTTGAAAGGACAATACGGGAAATCAAACAGGCCAATGCTGAAAAAGAAAAAACCAAAGCTGCCCGTCAGCACCTGAAAAATAAAGCTAAAAAAATAGAACAAAAAGAAAACACCACCAAAAAGCCGGCTGAAATACGGAATTTCAAAAACAGCGTAAAAGGCCATTTAAAACAGCAACAAAATCCGGAACCCGTCGCAACAGGCAACGACATCAGGATTGGGAACAAGGTTTACATCAAACACCTTGACCAATACGGCGAAATTTTGGATATTGGTGACAAAAACTATGTGGTCAACATCGGGAACCTCATCAGCAACATTGACAAAAGCAAAGTCGTAAAAGCTGAGAAGCAAAATAATACCACAAAAAAACAACAAAAAGCTGCCGGCAGCCAGTACATGAACAACATTATGAACTTTCAAACCAACATTGATTTGCGTGGAATGCGGGTGGATGAAGCGTTGAGTAAGCTCGTAGCGTATATCGATGATGCCGAGGTGCTGGGAATCAAAGAAGTAAAAATACTGCACGGCAAAGGCGGCGGCATCCTGCGGCAGGCCATACGAGACCACTTATCAGGACGCCAATCCGTTGAATATTTCGGTGATGAAGACATCCGTTTTGGCGGAGACGGGATTACGGTGGTGAGGCTTCGCGTATAAAACCTGTCAAAATATTTTGATTTATGTATGGATATTATAAAAACAGGTATTATCTCAGGTGCACTAGTGTCATGTTCAGCCTGACACGACCCTATATACCCATTTTCTTCCTGATATTTTTTGGAATAGCATCCTTATGTACTACCAGGTTCATGGTTTTGTATGATACAAAAGCACGGGAAGCAAAAAAGTACCCGTCATAAATGTTATCGGTATCCCAGGAGTTTTTTACTTTATAGTAAATGTTGCCTTTCTGGTCTTTGGCTTTGCCCGTAATAAGCATGCCATGGTCGTCTGTAGTTTTGTAATTATCAAAATCTTCTTGACGCATTGCCTGAGTAATATCTTTTTCAGGCAGTATTTCCTCAAAACTGTACATTTTTTTTGCTTTTTCTTTATCGTCAAGGTTTTCCCATTTGTCTTTTTCAAGGCCGTCAAGGTCGGGGCGTTCTTCTTCAGGCACAATAGCCACGCCATTTTTCCAGGAAAAACCTTTTTCACTGACATCAGAGCCCCATGCCACGGTGTACCCGTTTTCCATGGCATTATCAAGCACAGCCAGCATGTCATCCATGGGCAGATTCCATGATTTAGCCCATTGCCAGTTGTCAGGTATCTCAAGGATAAATTGTTCATAGAACGGATGATGTGTGTAAGATGTAATGTTGATGTAATCATCCATGTTTAAACCAAGCTCATCTGCAAAGGTTTTAGACGTATAACTATTTCCATCGTAATCAAATACATCGGGGATAATTCCCAAATAAGCATCAAGGATACCCCTGTATGCATTTTTCCATGCCGTTGTCAGTTCTTTATTTTTATTTTTAATAATGGCATCAACAAAGTTTTTTAGTACTTTATCCAGTTCTCCGTGCACATGATTGTCGGTGCCGTAATTTAATCCTTCGTATTCAGACTCAGGCAGCATACCATAATGATCATACACATACAGCACATCGTAAAACGCACCGCCACCACCAAAATTTGTTTTTCCGTGCATGCGTACATATTTGTCCGCTTTGTCCTCATAGGCTTTACGTACAACCCACAATTCTGACAAATCAAATTCTCCTTTGTCCAGGCGTAACAATTCCGATTCCAGCAATGCCAAGCCACTGTAACTCCAGCATGTACCAGCCCTGTATTGGTTTTTTACCGGTGTGGTGGGAATGTCATGGATCATTTCAAATTCATAAGCATTTTCTGCCTCGTCTTTTTCTTTGTCTTCCTGTGCATTTACCGGAAGTACAAATAACATGGCTGCAAACAGCAACGCAAATAGTCTTATTTTCTTCATAGGATAATATTTAATGTTTGACACAAAAGTAATTATTATTTTGAAATTTAAGCACAGGGAGATATAGATAACATAGCAAAAGAAAATCAACTGAACATTTGACCTTGTTTATTTGTAATTATAAAGAAAGAACAGAGTTATAATTTACATAAAAACGAAAAGAAATATGGATATGAAGAAGTTATTGTTTGTCTTTTTAATAGTGATGATGGGAAGTTTTGCTGCAAACGCACAGTACAACAAAGCCATTGGTTTCCGTGGCGGCCTATACAACGGAGTTACTTTTAAAACCGGCATGGGGAATTCACAACTTGAACTCATCGGGTCAACCCGTTGGCGCGGCATTAATCTCACCGCCTTGTATGAAAAGCCTTATCCGCTTGCCGATGTTGACGGACTCTACTGGTTCTGGGGCATTGGTGGCCATGTTGGATTTTGGGAAGGCTCTTATAACCCCTGGTGGGATGATAATGAAAGCTATATGGTGATTGGCGCTGACGGAATTATTGGTATTGAATATGTTTTTGAAGAAATACCCATTTGTATTAGCCTGGATTATAAGCCTGCCCTTAACTTTTTTGGATATACCGGATTTTGGGGTGATAACGGGGCCTTATCCATCCGCTATACGTTTTAGTAAAGTACCTGCTTTATTATTCATTTGTACAGAAACACTGCCATAGAATGACTTTGCTTTCTTACAATTGATAAATAAAATAATACTCAAAGGCATTAAAAACCTTGCAAGATGGCAGCCATCAATATACCCAGGTAATTGCCTATGGCATAACCCACAATACCAATGGTAAGGCCTGAGATGATAATTTGTTTGTTTTTCAGAACGCCGGCAACCACAGGCACAAAAGGTGGTGAGCATATCAGGGCCGTGGCAGTGATGATGGTGGTGTCTGTATCAATTTTAAAAAGAGCAGATAACAGGACATGAAAAATAAAGGTTCCTGCTATGACGCTTGCAACAAACCAGAACAAGGCAGGTGATATGTTGATAAAATCCTCAATATTTACCATAGATGCCACTGTAATGCTGAAAACAAGGATCAAATACATGCCCCCTTCAAAGCTTTTTTCAACTTTATTTAATGATTTTATGGTACTGCCAATAATACTAAGGGTGGTGATGCTTAATATCACTATCAACATCGATATCCCGCCGGTCAGCAGAAAACTCACACCAACAGATATGCCGGCAATGGCAACAGATGCAGCAAATGCTTTCATGAACCCTGCAAAATAAGGCTTTTTAAAAAAACCGTCATAGGGTTCAGGCGTTTCATTGTTATATGCAATTCTATATTTGTATGCATCTTTTTTCTTCCTGAATGCCGGTAATATCCAGGACAATAGTTTGCTGCCCAGACTCATGATAATCAGTAAAAATATGGCGCTGAAAAAAATATCATAGGTATTTACCATTAAATAGACTTCAGGACTTATATCAAGGGCTGTTTGTATGGATGCTAAATTGGGAGTGCCGCCGGTATAAAGGCCAATCAGCAGGCTACCCACCTGCCACGATTCAGGTAAATGTTCACCGTAAAAATACCAGGATGTCAGGACAACACCAACCAGGGCTATTATGGCAAGTAACATGCTTAAAAAAGTACGGCCTGCCATCTTTAGCCAGTTTTTAATGTTGGATTTAAACAACAACAAAGGTAAGGCCAGGGGGATGGTCGCACTCGTCATGATATCCTGAACTTTTTCACTTCCTTCCGACAGCAAGTTGGTTAATCCCGCAATTAACCCCAGGGCATAACACAAAAGCACAGCACCAATGCGATCAAGTATCCTGTACTTCTTCGTCAGCAGCAATATGAGATAGGGTGCAAGCAGGTAAAATATGGCAAGGAATACCAGTTTCATGCTATCATCATTTAATATCCAGTTTTAAACCATCGTAGGCCAGGTGTATATTGGAAGGTAATTGTTTATCCACATTGTGGTGAAGCCCGGTGCCATGGCTCATGTGGGTAAAATATGCTTTTTCGGGTGCAAATTCCCTGATCAGTTCAAGTGCTTCATCAAGGGAAAAATGTGCTATATGGGGTTTTTGTCGTAAAGCGTTTAACACAATGACCCTGGAGCCATATATTTTTTCTTTTTCTGCATCGCTGATGAATTTAGCATCTGTGATGTAAGTAAAATCTTCAATGCGAAACCCCAAAATGGGTAGTTTATAATGTATTGCCCTGATAGGGCTGATCCTAATATTATCAACACAAAACGCATCTTCTGAAATGGTGTGCATGTCAACCTTAGGGGTGCCCGGGTAATTATTATTTCCAAACGCATACGGGAAAGTTGCATTGAGGGCTTTTTGTACAGATTCCTCAGCATAAACATCAATGGGTTCTTTATGGATAAAATTGAAAGCGCGCAATTCATCCATGCCGGCTATATGGTCCCTGTGTTCGTGCGTATATAAGATGGCATCAATGCGAAGAATGTTTTCACGCAACATCTGCTGTCGAAAATCCGGTCCCGTATCAATCACAATGTTTTTTCCTTTGTGTTCGATCAATGCTGATGTGCGCAGGCGCTTGTCTTTTTTATCTTTGGATTGGCATACCTCACACTGGCAACCGATGAGTGGGACGCCTACTGATGTTCCTGTGCCTAAAAATGTAATTCGCAAAAGTCCGGTATTTATAATTAATCATGCGAATATATAGGTTTTGTGCTGATTCTTTTGAAAAAAACAAAAATATTTGTGGGGTATTACGATGAGATTTGTATAATAAGAACTAAAAGAATTTTGTCAGCACTTTTATGATTTATGCCTGATTTTTAAATTTGGGTTTATGATACTTTTAATATTATTAAAAAATGATTATCTTTACTACGTGAAGCTAATTGATCTAACCAATGAAAGGGCTTTTTTATACTCTGATTGCAATACATCTGATGTTTACACCCATTTTCGGGCAGGTATATCAGTTACCAAACGGTGGTTTTGAAGTTTGGGATGGCTCCGGTACTGATGATGAGCCTACTTACTGGAACGGATTTCCATCGGCGCAATGTGATCTGTCAGGGATGGCAGCATTGGGGTGTGGAACAGCAACAGCAACACGTCATGCCAAATCAACCGACACCAGGCCAGGATCATCAGGCAATTACAGTTGTCAGATTTTTGCCACCAAAGTCAGTATCCTTGGCAGTGAAATTATTGCAAATGGCAATATAACAACAGGCCAGATCAGAATTGGCAGCACCACAGCAACGGATTCTGAAAATTACAACGTTACCCGTATTTCCGACAGCAATTTCCGTCAACCACTGAATGCCAAACCGGATTCCATAGTGTTCTGGGCAAAATTTATGTGCCCTTCATCTTCACAACAAGCCCGGGTAAATACAGTCATACACGATAATTACAGTTACATGGATCCATCCGGTTCAGACCCCTCGGCTCCAAATCACAGGGTGGCGGTTGCCGAAAAAAATTTTTCCAGGGACGATCAGGACTGGCACCGGTATTCTGTTCCCTTTGATTACAATTATCCGGCATCCAATCCGGCTTATATTCTTATTTCATGTACCACCAATAAAGATGCAGGTGAAGGGTCTGAAAATGACTATCTCTATATTGACGATATGAGTTTGATTTATAACACAAAACTGAACAACATTTCTGTGGATGGTATTCCGGTGCCGGATTTTTCACCTGAAATCAATGCTTATACGGTTGAGCTTGACTGTGATGCCAATCCCATTGTTTCAGCATCAGCACAAAGCCCCCATGCTGATATTAACATTACACAAGCAGGGGGAGCAAATTCTGCAACGGTTGTTGTGACAAATGGAGATCAGCAAAACACATATACCATCCATTTTGATTATGTGCATTACACTGACATTGAAGATGATATTTGCCAGGGGAAGGCCTATATGAACCATGGTTTTGACCTGGGGGTTCAACACACAGCAGGTACATTTTTACATCAACTTACCACCCACCAGTCTGAAACCTGTGACAGCATCAGAAACCTGACGCTTACAGTACATCCTGTGTATGTTTCCGATACCAATCACCTCATGATATGCGAGGGAGCAACATACAATTTTTACGGCAACGATATTTCATCCCCCGGCGTGTACGATACCACACTGACAACAGTTTATGGTTGCGACAGCACCGTGATACTTGACCTAACCATAGGCGATTTTTACAGGGTGTATGTTAACGCCGCCATTTGTGAAGGGGAAGCGTATCATGAGCATGGTTTTACTATGGATCACCAGGGAACTGATACTTTGACTTATGTTGCATCCAACGGCTGTGACAGTCTTGTTATTTTAAACCTAACTGTCAATCCGGTACACCTGACAGAGGTTTATGATACCATCGCTGAAGGCGAATCATACACTGATAACGGGTTTGATATTGATGAAATACATGACCCGGGAGATTATACGTATTCTGATGATTTGGTAAATGTCTATGGCTGTGACAGCATTGTATATTTGAACCTGAATGTACAGGAAATGCCGGAAGATACAATTCAGCCTGATCGTTCAACCGCTGAGTTTGTTATTTATCCCAATCCCACCTCGGAAGAGATCATCATTAAATCTGAAAACCAGGTTATCTATGTTGTGGATTATATCATTTATAATGTATTGGGAAAAGTGGTTTACTATGGTACTTTACAAGACCACACCACTACGATTGACATAAAAGATTACGCTCCCGGCATCTATATTTTGCGCTTTATGTCAGAAAATGTCAAACCCAATGTGATTGAGTTTGTGAAAATTTAATTTTTATTGCATACTTTGTTTGACTTTTGCTTTATAAGCATACAAAAATATATCATAAATCAAACAAGAGCTTTTTTTTATTTTTTTGTGTGTATGTCAGACTTATTCGGGGGCTAATACAAACCATTCGGACATTATAGAGGGACACTAACTAGTGTATGTCCATAAAGTCGAACATTTACTCAAAAGATCAAAAAACAAACCTGTACCGACGGATGACGGTAGTTCAAAATCCAAAATAAATCCAAAAACTTGTCC
>CAZGPW010000274.1:0-3819 GCA_964527535.1 uncultured Bacteroidales bacterium | reverse complement strand
CAGTTTCACCCCGAGCGATTGATTTACAGACGGGTTTTCCGGAAAATGTTCCGCTGCTTTGTTCAAGCGGCAGGGATGAAAGGTTGATTTACGGTTTTTTCCGGTGGCTTAAAGACGATTGTCCCCGGTGATTGCGGCTCCCCTCTATCACCAGTGTTTTCTCTCAAAAGGCATTTTTTCACTTATCATGTACCACTACAGGTGACTGATGAGGGTGACGAAGGAGTTCGTCTCACAGCCACCGGAGCCATAGCCACCAAAAACAAACACACGTCAAGAAAAAGAAAAATAATTTCTAACAAATTTTATGCCTTCATTAAGCGAGGCGATATAAGTATCCTGATTCTTTTCATAACCAACTTCAGCAGGAATAACAACAAGTAGTTTTTCAGCAGAAACATCTGTTTTGGAAATATAATTCCCTTTTGATAGCTTAGGGCTTAAAGAAGCTTTACATTCAACCGCCAGCGTTTTACCGCCATATTCAAGCACAAAATCAACCTCGGCTCCGTGAGCTGTACGGTAAAAAAACAGATTTATTTTCGGGAACACTGCTTTTAAATTTTGCAGGACAAGTGTTTCCCATACCGGTCCAAGCAAAACATGGCCTGACAATTGATTAAAACTGTGAATCCCTGCAAAAACACAGATTAGACCGGTATCATTGAGATAAATTTCCGGTGATTTGATAATGCGTTTCTTATGATTGGAGAACAAGGGAGGAATTATTTCAAGCATAAAAGTTTGCTGCAACAAATCAATGTAATTTTTTAAGGTTGGATAACTGACATTTAGCGAATCACATAACATAGCATAGTTTTGAACCTGCCCATTATTTTGTGCTAACATCTGCCACATCCTTCGTAGAGCGGTTGGCATAATATTGCTCCATTGCAAGATATCGCGTTCAATAAAAGTGAGTATAAAATTTTCACGCCAGGTTTCAGATATGTCAGCATCTTTTGCAAATAAGCTCCCGGGAAAACCTCCCTTTACCATATACTCTTCCAATGAATAGTCAGCTTGAATCTCCTGGAAAAGCAAAGGAGTTAAGCGATGATATGAAATACGCCCGGCTAAACTTTCAGAACTTTGTTTAATTAAATCCTGAGATGCAGAACCAAGCACTATAAAATGTCCAGCCCCTGACCATTCATCAACTAAACTGCGAATCACCGGAAACAAATCAGGTTTTCGCTGTATTTCATCTATACAAATGAGCTTGGTTTTATTCGACTGGAAAAACCATTCAGCATCATCAAGTTTCTGTAAATCAGATGGTCTTTCCAAATCTAAATATATGGCATTATCATAACCGGTCAGTAAATGTTTTGCCATTGTTGTTTTTCCACACTGACGCGGTCCCAAAATGGCGGTAACCGGAAAATGAGTAAGGCTTTTTATAATGGATTTTTCTAAAACTCGCTTATAATACATTGCTTTACCGTGTAATTATTTAATACAGCTTTAAAAAATGCACGGTAAAGATATGAAAAAAATCATTACCATACAAAAAACACCAACGCTGCCTGCGCAGTTATTTCAAATGCACATCAAAATAATCTGACACTTTTTTCATCAGGTGAACACGGTCGTATCCTCCGACATTATGTTCGGCCTGCGGATACACAAAATAATCCACCGGGATGCCGGCTTTGATGCATTCCCTGACAAACACAAGGCTGTGCTGCTGCACCACCACCGGGTCGATGCCGCCGTGAATCATCATAAGTTTGCCTTCCAGGTTTTTCACTTTGTCGTTGAGGCAGGCGTTTTCGTATCCTTCGGGGTTTTCTTCCGGGGTATCCATGTAGCGTTCTCCGTACATGATCTCGTAATATTTCCAGTCTGTAACCGGACCGCCGGCTACGCCCACTTTAAATACATCAGGGTGATCCAGCATCAGTTTGGTGGTCATAAAGCCACCGAAACTCCAGCCATGCACGCCAATGCGCGATGTGTCAACGTATGGCAGTGATTGGAGAAATTCTATGCCTTCCATCTGGTCGGCTGTCTCATGTTTACCAAGCTGACGGTGTACGATGTTTTCAAATTCCAGTCCCCGGTTGTATGATCCCCGGTTGTCAAGGCTCAGCATCACGTAACCTTGCTGCGCCATGTAATATTGCCATCCGCGCGCACCGCCCATCCACGATTCAGTTATCAACTGAACATGCGGACCGCCATAGGTATATACAATGGCCGGGTAATTCTTGTCACCATCAATGTCTGCTGGCTTGATAAGCCTGTAATACAGGTCTGTTTCTCCATCTGCAGCTTTGATGGTACCGATTTCCATATCCACAGGTTTCAATTCTTCAAGCGGGTTGCCGGCGGTAAGGATATTGCGGATGTTTTCGCCGTCTGCTGACAGGACATCATAAGCACGGGGAACAGCGGTGCTGGAATATTCATCCAGCAAGTATTGTTTGTCAGCAGAAAGTTTGGCGCGGTGTGAGCCTTTTTCGCCTGTCAGTTTTGTTGTCTCACCGCTTTCCATGTTGACTTTATAGATATGGCGCTCAATGGGGCTTTCTTTGGTTCCCTGGATAAAAACATGGCTCCCGGTATCATCAAAGCCCAGGACATCAGTTACCAGCCAGTCTCCGGAGGTGATTTGTTTCAGCAGCTTGCCTTTGAGGTTGTACAGGTACAGGTGGTTGAACCCATCACGCCGTGATTGCCAGATGAACTCATCGTTTTTGCCTGGGAGAAACTGTGCATGATGCAATGGTTCAGTGTATTTTTCATGGCTTTCTTCAAACAGCGTTCTTTTTAATTTTCCGTTTTTTGCATCGTACATGTTCAGTTCCATGTGGTCCTGTCCGCGGTTCAAAACAGCAATTAAAATGTACTTGTTATCCGGTGTCCATGCCAGGTTGGTCAGGTATTGCTCTTTATCCCCCTCCGTTTGCAGTTGAACATCTTCCCCGTTTTCCACATTATACACTCTAACTGTGGTTTCTTCTGATTTCATGCCGGCCATGGGGTATTTGATGTTGTCAACGCTTGCCACACGTGTTGTGATGTCAATGAGCGGGTAATCCGTTACCATGCTTTCATCTTTCACGTAATATGCCAGTTTGTTGCCATCGGGAGACCAGAACGTCCCTTTTTCGATGCCAAATTCACGGCGTGCAACGCTTTGACCGTAAATGATTTCCTGATTACGATCGTTGCTGATGCTGATGACTTCTCCCTTGTCATCGGTTATAAACACATTGTTTGCCGATGTAAAAGCCATGCGTCTTTTTGTAGCCACATAATCATAATTTTCACTGTTTTCGGGAAATTTTATGTTGCTCACTATGGAATCTTTTGAAAGGTCATATACCATCCAGTGGTCGGATGTTTCAAAGCTAAATTGGTTTTCATCCTGCCATGTGACGGAAGGGAAGCGTTTCGGTGCTTCTATATTGCGTGCCATTATGGCTGTGCCGAGTTTATCCAGCGAAAGGATTTCTTTTGCTTCATCCGATTGAACCGATTCACTCAGGAGTTTTTCCCCTATGATATAGGTAAAGTCGTGGCTGCCCGGCCTCCACTGAATGTTACGCCTGTGTTCAGGCCTGTACTGCCGCCACATACCGATGACAGCGTCTTCGATGGTAAGCATTTTGTCCTGAGCCGGGCTGGACTGAAAAATAAACAACGCAAGAAATAAGAATACAAATGTTCTGAATGATGATTTCATGGTATTGAAAATTGGTTCGTACATGACAAATATAATGCAATAAGCGTAAATAAAAATACAGTTCCCCGCTACAAATGCTTAAAATATGTTTAATGATGCGGGCGTGCCTTTTATTTCTAAGCGGG
>CAZGPW010000273.1:0-7856 GCA_964527535.1 uncultured Bacteroidales bacterium | reverse complement strand
CCGGCATAAAAAAGTAAATTTCCGGCCGTATCTGAAATGGAACAAGCGCCTTCATCAATATAGACCTGTCCTTGTGTATCTTCCTGCATGCTGCCGCTGCTGAAATCAAGGCCGGCATTCCAGCCAAAATACCAGTGGTAGGCGCGTTTTTCATTGCCGGGCTGGGCGTGGAGGAGTGTTGGTAGGAGCAAAAGGATTACGAGGATTTGTAGATTTGGTTTCATGATGTTTTGGGTTTTAAATATGTAATTTATAAGGTCTTTATAGTTAAACGTAAGTGATTGGTAATAGGTTGCATAATAAACATGGTTTTTTGTCTTATGGTTTAGGAAGTTAAGTGCTTGCAAGGCATAAAGGAATATATCACCAAATCATCGCTGCCCGCAGGCACAAAAAAGCTGGCTTTTTCGTTATTGCCGGCAAACATGCGCCAGGAATTGGTGAGGGTTTCGGGGCCGTTGGTGCGGAACACCTCCCCCGTGTTATCATCGCTGCCATCCACGCTGAGCAGGGAGAGGGGGTTGTTGAAATTTTGGCTTAACATGTTACTTATACCTCATTTATAGTTTTATTATCCCATAAAAATGCTATTTTTGGAATGCAGAAACATAACACTAGGTTATCTAAAACAAAATCACAATTCACTCTATGAAAAAATCCGTTTTATTTCTTTTAATCATCTTGTTGCCTGTTCTTATTCATGGTCAAAATAATGAATTCAACTGCTTTAGCTTGCTTGCAGGAAAAGATGCTACTGCGAGCGGAGCCGTGATGGCAGGGCACAACGAAGATGACCATGGTAAGAACATAATTAACCTGTTAACAGTGGATAAAAAATCTGCGGAAGCCACTAAAACACACATGACCAGGCAAGGTGAAAAAATCCGGGTGAAAGGGAAAAACAAACACGGATTTTTGTGGATAGAAATGCCCGGGCAGGATTTTGCAGGTTCTTATGTCAATGATAACGGCGTTGTGATTTTTTCCAATGCCTGTCCCTCAAAAGAAGACCGTCCCGAATTAACAAATGGTGGTATTGGCTTTATGTTCAGGCGTGTGTTGGCAGAAAATGCAGGTTCTGCACGTGAAGCGTTAGAAATAGCCGGCAGGTTGATTGAAAAATATGGCTATGATTCATCCGGCAGGACATATACCATCGCCGATAAAAAGGAAGCATGGGTACTTGCTGTGGTAAACGGAAAGCACTGGGTAGCGCAGCGTGTTCCCGATAACGAAGTGGTTGTTATCCCAAATTATTATACCATCACAGAGGTCAGGCTTGAAGACAGTAAGAACTTTATGGGTTCAAAAGGCATTGTTGAATACGCTGTCAAAAGGGGTTGGTATGACCCGGAAAAAGATGGTAAATTCAATTTCAGAAAGGCTTATGGTAAACCCGGAAGTTTAGCACATCCAGGCAACATTGCCAGAAAATGGCAGGGCTTGAAAATGATTACCGGAAAAAGTTTTCCCATGGAAAAACCGTTTCCTTTTTCTGTAAAGCCCCAAAAAAAGCTCACTGCCGGTCGTCTGATGCAAATAATGGGTGATCATTACGAGGGGACAGAATTCGATGCAAGCAACGGATATCAATATGGAAATCCGCACGACAATCCGGTTCATACGATATGCGCCGGGCACAACCAATACAGCATGGTGGTGGAATTGAAAAAAGACATTCCCAAAGAAATGGGTGTGCTGATGTGGATTGCATTCAGGCGCCCATGTACTCAGCCGTTTTTGCCCATCTTCACAGGCTTGGATAAATTCCCTTCACCTACCCGTTTGCATAATCCCGAAACAGCCTTGAAAAAACACTTATCTCCTGAAGAAACCTTAAAAGTAAATGGCAAGCATTTTTTTACGGATTACATTAAATTTTCCGCTTTTACAGATACTCACTATGCCGAAGTGATTGACAAAATCAGGGAATATAAAAAAGAAAGACAAAGGAAACTCTTTCAGGGAGTTGAAGACACTGAAGCCACATTTCAAAAAATGTACAGGAAAAGCCCTGAAAAAGCCAAGGCTGAACTGGTCAGATTTACAAACGAGCTGTTGAAAGGAAACCGGAAATTTATGCACAGCATGATGGAAAAACACGGTGAAAAAGCAGAAAGGCGTTAAAAGGCATTAAGTAGTGCTGCTCCCAGTTGTGTTTTACGGAGGGCTTGATTTTCTTCAGTTTTTTGCGGGGTGATCAGCACCACGGCGCTGCCAAAATTAAAAATCCCGATTTCATCGCCCTGTTTGTAATTAACCTGTCCGGGGAAATTATTTGTAATGGTTGTTTTTTTCTTGAGAACAGGAGTTTTATCATTCAATGCCTTCAGGTGGATGTTTCCCACATTCAATGCAGCAACCATGACAAGATACACCGTTCCTGAGTCAGTATTCGCCTGAATTACCATTCGTTCGTTTTTCAAAAACACCGGTGTTTTACGTGCTATGCGTGGAGACACTGAGTAAAATGCCCCGGGAATATGAGTGACAGATTGTATTGTCATATCGCAGGGAGCATGTACACGATGATAATCGCCGGGTGCAAGGTAAAAACTCCAGTAGCTACTGGCGGCGTTGCCTTTTTTCCCCAACAGGTTTTGAACGGAAATTAACTGGCCTTTAATCTGCAACAGGCTTTGGTTTGTAACAGGGCCGCTGGCGTAAATGCTTGCATCAACAGGGGAAGCCAGATCTCCAGAGAAAGTCCTGATGCCAGGTTTAAATTTCCGGATGAAAAAATCATTGAAACAACGGTAATCATTTATGTTTACATCAAACAGATGCATGGGAATGCGATACATCCGTGCATATTGACGGATGACAAATGTAAGCAGCCACCGGGGTAAAGGCAGAAACGCAAAAAAACCAACGATGCGGCAGGACAATATTTGAAAGAATATACGCACTCAGCTTTGTTTTACGACGAAAATACAAAATACTCCGGTGTTGTGATTATTTATTGTTATAAAAATTCATAGTTCTCTCAACACCCAGTATTGTAAATGCCTGAATGGCTTCAATATAAGTTGCTTTTTTTTCCTGAAAGATTTTCGCTTCTTCTGCTGTCATATTGCCGAGAACGTAATCAGTTTGCCTGCCGGGTGAAAAATCATTACCGATGCCTACCCTCATTCGTGGGAATTGATTGGTTCCAATAACATCAATGATATGACTCAATCCATTGTGTCCGGAATCTCCCCCTTTTTTGCGGATTCTGATTTTTCCGAAATCAAGGGCAATATCATCCAGGATTACCATCAGGCGGTCTGTATCCAGCTTTTCTTTATTTAACCAGTACCGGACTGCATTTCCACTCAGGTTCATAAAGGTGGTGGGTTTAACCAGCACCAATTTTCTGGATTTGTGTTTTACTTCTGTCCGGAAACCGTACCGTTTATCGCTGAAAACAGCATTGGATGCATTAGCCAATGCATCCAATACCATAAAACCAATGTTATGTCTTGTGTTTTCGTATTCAGGACCGGGGTTCCCGAGTCCAACGATAAGGTATTTCACGATGAGAATTTATTAGGTTCAGAATCTTAGCGACAAACTTATTCTTTAGGTTTATCTTCTTTTTCGCCTTTACTTTCTTCACCTTCTTTAGCACCTTCTTCGCCTTCGCCTTCTCCTACTTCACCCTCTTCGCCTTCTGCACCTTCTTCTTCTTCAGCGGCGGCTTCAGCGGCTGCGGCAGCTTCGGCTTCAATTTCTGCAATTCCACGAACGGCTACAACACCAACAACTGAAACGGTATCTTTTTCCAGAATTTCAGCATTTTCAAGTTCCAGGTCCGATATTTTTACGCTGTCATTGATGGTCAATGGAGTAATGTCAATTTCAATGTTTTCAGGCATATCTTTTGGAAGTGCCCTTATTTTAAGGTATCGGTAATCCTGCTTCATTACACCACCTTCTTTTACACCTTCTGCGAGGCCTTTCAGATGTATAGGGATCATCATATCCATCGTTTTGCCTTCTTTCATTTCAAAAAAGTCAAGATGTATAACCGTATCCGTTACGGGGTGAAACTGATAGTCTTTCATGATGGCTTTATATGTATTGTCACCTATTTCCAGGTTGATAAAATACACATCCGGAGTGTAAAGCAGATGCCTGAAATCGTTTACCGGCGCATGAAAATGAACAATATTTTCACCTCCATACAATACACAAGGGACCTCCCCCTGTTTTCTCAATCTTTTGGTGGCTGCTTTTCCGAGTTCTTCTCTGAGTTTTCCTTTAATTGTCAGTGTTTTCATAATACATTGTTTTAGTGCTACCTGGATTTTTACGTCCCCATCGCACGGTTCACAAATTTGGGCTGCAAAGATAGAAAAGTAATTGTGATTTTTACAAAGATGCTGTAATTATTTTCTGATTTTCTGAAAAACAGTGCTTATAGATTGATGCTGATATACTTTGCGGATGACATCGGCAAATAAATCGGCAATGCTCAGCACTCTGATTTTATCTGATCGTTGTTGCAGTGGTATGGAGTCTGTCACTACCACTTCTTCGAGACAGGAATTCTCAATGCGCTCATAAGCCGGCCCCGAAAGCACGGGATGTGTAGCTATGGCCCTTACGGATTTTGCACCTTTTTCAAGCATCATATCGGCCACTTGTGTAACGGTTCCGGCGGTATCAATCATGTCATCTACAATGATGACATTTTTTCCGTTCACTTCGCCAATGATCCTCAAATCAGATACCTGATTGGCTTTTTCCCTGGCTTTATGACATATTACCATAGGGCAGTCAAGGAATTTTGAATAGGCATTGGCCCGTTTGGTTCCGCCCATGTCGGGTGAAGCCACAACGATTTTTTTTAGATTTAGGCTTTCAATGAAATCAACAAACAAAGCTGATGCATAGACGTGGTCAACGGGTACGTTAAAAAAGCCCTGGATTTGATCTGCATGCAGATCCATAGTCATTACCCTGTCAATGCCGGAAGCTGCCAGTAAGTCAGCCATGAGTTTGGCTCCAATGGGAACCCTGGCTTTGTCTTTCCTGTCCTGGCGTGCAAATCCGAAATACGGAATGACCACATTGACTTTGTATGCAGATGCCCGTCGTGCGGCATCCACCATCAGCAACAGCTCAAAGAAATTATCAATAGGGGGAAAGGTAGATTGAATGATAAATACCTGGTGCCCGCGTACGGTTTCATCCAGGCTGGGCTGAAATTCACCATCGCTGAATTTTTGAAGGGATGATTTCCCTAATTTCACACCGTAGTTTGCAACAATTTGCTCGGAAAGGTAACGGGAAGCTTCGCCTGAGAAAAACTTGATCGGAGTATTTGCTGACATGATTTCTTTTTATTTTGGTTGTGCAAATTTACAATTTCATTTATCAACATAAAAGATGTTTTATAAAAAGTTATTGACATGATTTGAATGGTTGAGCCGGTTTATCTCATTGAGGATATCCTGGCAGCCTGTTTTTGTAACAGAAGAGGTGATAAAATGCCTTGGAAGCTCTTCCCATGTGTTTTGTAATGCATTAAACATGTTGTCGGGCAATGCCTCTTTTTGTTTTCCAGATATTTTATCTGTTTTAGTGAAAACAATGTAAAAAGGAACCTCATGTTCTCCCAAAAGGTTTATAAAATCAATGTCTATTTGTTGTGGTGGAATACGCGCATCCACAAGCACAAATAATACCATCAGGTTACTGCGTCCTGTCACATAGTTAAAAATCATTTGTTGAAACAGTTTTCGCTCTTTCTTTGAGCGTTTTGCAAAACCATACCCGGGTAAATCCGCAAGGTACCAGTCGTTGTCAGCAATGAAATGATTAATAGTCCGGGTTTTTCCTGGCGTTTGTGAAATCTTTGCCAGTTTCGTCCGGTTTGTCAGCTTGTTAATCAAACTTGATTTTCCAACATTTGACCGTCCCGCAAAAGCATATTCAGGTTTGTTAGCAGGAGGTAATTGTTCCAGTGTAGTGCTGCTTTTTATAAAATTGATATGTTTTATTTTGTATTCTTTCATGGTTTCCGGAATAATATCAAGGAAATTGGTCTTAAAAAATTATTTAACAGATTGCAAAAATCATTGCACGTCATTTATCATATATACAATTTGATTCAGGTTCAGAGGTTTCCCGATAATGGTTTTGTCTTTATCCAACAGCAGCATGGTTGGGGTGGCATACAAATGGTATTGATCAACAACATCACTTTTCCAGCCGTTATAATCACACCATACTTCAAAAGGTAAATCATAGTTTTCCAGGTATTCGTTGAGTGCATCCGGATTGTGGTCAAGGGAAACCGAGATTACTTCAATGCCTTTTTGTTCCAGTTGAGGGTATATTTCAGCCAGGGATTGATTGAGCTCCTTGCAATGACCGCACCATGTAGCCCAAAACACCAGCAGCGTTTTACCGCTGACCTCCTGGTAAAAATTCACGGGTTCCCCATCCAGGGTGGTTGTAATAAAATCCGGAGCCGTTGCACCTTTTTGAAAGCTTTCATAATAGTCGATGCGATTGTTAAGGTTCCCTTCGGTTCTGTTGCAGTTATCTGCATAGTTTTCAATCATATGAATCACCAGTGGTTCCATCCTGAATTGTTCGAAGCCTTCCATCAAATACAGCATGGCATAATCATATACAGGCGTGTGTTCGGGGATGAAATTAAAAACACTGTCAACGGCTTGTTTATAAAGGCTGATTTGTTGTTCTCTGCCGGCATCCCGGTTCCCATACAACATCAGGTAATCTATCAACGCCGTAGAATATGCGTCTGAATTTAACAACAGGGTATCGCTCCAGTCTCTGTTGCTTATCATGCGATGTTTTACTTCGGCGTTGTTGCTGTAATACATCTCCTGAGGCCATTCAAACAAAAATGTGAGGTAGCTGGTAACAAATGCATCGGGGTGTTCTTTCCTGAGTTCATCCAAAAACGCCTGACGGTTTTGATACAATCTATTGGCTTCTTTTTTGCTTAATTTCAGCAATTTATCAACATCAGGATAATTGCTTATAAAATCCCTGAGTACATCCACTTTCTGGTTTTGTTTTTCAAGCAGGGCGATGAATTCGTATAATTTTTTGTTTTGCCATGATTTCTGAATGTCAAGCGATTCAACAGGGTCATCAGCAATCGTTTGAAATTTAAGGTTTTCCCAGCCCAGAATAAAGTCCAGCCAGATGTTTTTTGAAAACAATAGGCGGTATAAGCCTTTTGGCTTGTTGGGGGAAAGGTGATAAACAAAACAATTGTCTTTATCCAGGGGAATGGTATCAATAACCTTGATGTTTTCGCCAAAATGTTCAGCGAGCAGGATGTGGTCATCAGGAGGCGATAAAATTTCCCCTTCAATCCTTGTTTGGGCATTTGCTCCCATTAAAATCATACTGAATGCAATGCATAAAAACCATTTCATACGATTATCTGTTTTTAATATTTCCATTATTAATTAAAATTTTTGCACATTAATAACGCTGGCATGGGCATACTTGTTTTTATTTTCCACCAAGCACAAAGGCCACAAAGCGCTTTTTTAGTTGCCAGTTTCTTTGTGTTCTTAGTGTCTTTGTGGGAGTTGTTTTTTTAGCGCTGTATTGTTACATCTGTTTTTATTTTCCACCAAGCACAAAGGCCACAAAGAGTCTTTTTAGTTGCCAGTTTCTTTGTATTCTTAGTGTCTTTGTGGGAGCTTTAATGATAATTTTGTTTTAATGCACAATTTGAAATTTTCAGTTAACCCATAACAAACAACTTAAAAATTGGCAGGTTATTACTAAAGTTTCGGAGGACATTTTTCCGCGTAAATCAATGACTTCATTTTTATAAAGTTGGGTAAAATGCACCTCTTTTTATATTTAATTGCTTT
>CAZGPW010000272.1:0-19197 GCA_964527535.1 uncultured Bacteroidales bacterium | reverse complement strand
ATTCTCATACTTCGATTCGCAGTCAACGATGAATATGGTGTGCATCAGGCTAACAAACACAATATTCGTGTTTTCACAATTATATTGATTGTTAAATTTAGTTTAATAAATCACAATTAATGAATGCACCGACACGCTATCAACATTGTCATTATATTATGCAAACCAATATAATGTCGTTGATAGTCGGTCGGTATTAACTCAACATGTCATCAATTTATCAATAAATATTGATGACGGTTTCGTTTTAATTTTGTCACACAATGCTATTTATAAATGCATGCTTATTTTAGAATTCAACGCAAAAACCTTGCATTTATAATGGGACGTAATGATATAAACCCCTGACTATTATTGTGTTTAGTGTTTTTCAGCAGAGCCTAATTTTGCAATGGGCGTATTATCCGGGGCACACGTGTTTAACGGATGGATTGGTAAAAATCAATAAACTCGTTCACTTTTGTTTTCATGTCAAATTGCTTGCTGTATGCCTGTGCATAGTTTGACATGGATGCATACGTGTCCGGCTGATTCATGAGAGTTTCAATGGCATCAGCAAACACATCCGGATCTTGTTTAAAATAAATATACCCGTTTTTCTTGTGCACAATGATGTCCCTGTTGCCTTTCCCGTCAAGGCAAACCACCGGCAAACCAGCTGCCATGGCTTCAAGGAAAACCAGGCCAAAGGGTTCGTACCAGGCTGTATGCAAATACAAGTGCGATTGATGCAAAAACCTTTCAACGTGATTTACATTGCCATGAAACCTGACATGCTTGTCAAGCCCTTCCGCTTTAGTTTTTTGCTCCAGCGCATTTCTGTTTTTCCCATCTCCCAACAAATCTATGGTAAAATCATGCCGCCTGTTTTTTAACACCCGTGCAATCTCAAGTATTAATTTCTGATTTTTCTTGTCCAGGAAACTGCCGGTATTCACCATACGAAACGTATCGCCTTTTTTGAATGCCCGGGGGTTTTCATTATAAAACCGGTGGTAATTGAAACCATATGGCAACAACACAACTTTGTCCTTCATGTTTGGCGGAGCCACATGCTTATAATAGCGCTTTGTATGTTTTGAATTTGCAATGATCCAGGTTGGTTTATGACGGTATTTGTTGCGGTACAAAAGCCGTTTCTCGTAATTATTGGTCAATGCTTTTTTACTGAAAACATCTTTCCATGTCAGATTTTTAAATTGTACCATGTTGTCATGGCCGTGGGTAACATAAGTGGTATTCTCCTGCATAGCAAGGCTGGAAAAAAGCTCTGCCCTGAATAAATGCGTGTGGATAATGTGTGGTTTAAATGCGGCAAGGAGTTCAAGGTATCTTTTGTTTTCCACTTTCGATTTTCCGGTTATCGAGGGAATGTAGTTGCAATGAAGGGTTTCTTTGGGCAATTTTTTTGAAATATACGTATATTCATCCGTCTTATCCATGGTAGCCAGCCTGACATCCACATCGTCTCTATGACACATGGCCTCAACGAGATCAACGGCAAACCGTTCAGCCCCTCCTTTTTTCAGATCCGGTATTAAATGCAGCACGCGAAGTTTTTCCATGATTTTCTATGCTTTAAAAATGCCTTCGTTGTTGATCACAATTCCGCTTTTCATATCCTGAGCTTGTGCATGGCATATATTTTTCATCCCCTCCCATGGTGCTTTTGTGCCATCGTGCCTCCACTGGCTGTTTTTGAAATTCATAAAATGCAGGTACATAAAACGCCTGTCCCCGTCACGGGTATTGGTTATGACTCCATCTTTGTAATACCACTCATCCGGTTGTTCACTGTTCAGGCTGCCGTCAATCCAGGGGATGGATACAAAAGGGGTTGTATATTGCTCAAGCATGAACATGCGTTTGGTTTTTTGTTTTTTCAGCCAGGTTGTTAACCGGTTGTTGAATGAAAGGTGGTATTTTTCATTCAATTTATCCACAATGGTCATGCAGTAAGCGTTGGTGATGCCATGTTCATCAATACCCACAAAATGTGGATGTGCCAATTTTTGCCGCCAGTCATAAATCTTTTTGTACATGTGCCGGTTTTTGGGTGAATTTCTGAACAGCGCCATGTGACCGCTAATGCGATTGGCATGGGTAGATAAAACATCGTATTTATTCATCATATCATCGGTATAAAAACTGCGTATATCGCCAAGCAGTAAATCCATATCCACCCAGCCATAAAAATCGTAATTTTTGATGTCATCATAATGCACAACCGGATACAATGGCCTGAGATCGCACAATTTATACGGATTGGCAGGCTTAAATTCAGCCCCTGTTTTTTCCCTGGCCATTTGGATGTAATCTTCAAAGCTCATCTTTGTAAAATGCACATTGGGAAAATCATAGCCTTCAGTTTCACAATCGGTGTAAAACAGGAAATCAATGCCCGGATTACGCCTCAGGGTGTCAAAAAACAAAGGCGCCCATTCGGGAAAGCTGCCAAAATATGGTATGATAAACACAATGCTATGCATGGTTAACTGCTTTAAAATCCTGATGGTCTTTTTCGTTACTTAGCAACAAGGCTTTTATTTTATAATAGCCGGTATATTTCATGTTATGCAGGCGCAGTTTTTCTAAAACAGCCAGCAAAAAAAGCTTACACATATCCGCATTGCCCATGTACCCATATTTGATACCAAACCTGATGTACGCTTTATATTTCATGGGAAAGAAATATTTATTCGGATAAATAAAATGAAAAAATACGTATCTGTATCCGTGTTTTTTTGCTTTAAAAAATGCGTTACTCACATGCTTTTCTTTCATCAATTCCAGCTTGATGGCTGAATCAATAATTTTTCCCCTGAAAGCAACATTTGTTGGCCAGCGGTTAACATCGGGCAACCTGTAATAAGCATCTGGATGGTTGCTGTTGTTTACTTTAAATTTCAAGCCCGTGGCCAGTGCCCTGATGTGAAAATCAACATCCTGGTACCGTTGCAGGGATTCATTAAAACCCGATAAATGCGAAATCGCTTTTGCGCTCCACAATGCACTTAATATTATCCATCCAAGTTCGTGACGTAAAAATCCTCGCAAATACTGTGAATCGTTGTTGCATTCAAGCAATAATTTGGTTTTTACATTTTCTATCTTATCTCGAAAACTCTGTACTGTAAACACCCAAAAATCGCAATCATTATGCGTTAATGCAAACTCTACACGCTTTTGAAGGCAATGTTCTGCAAGGACATCATCCGCATCCAGAAACATGATGTAAACCCCGCCGGATTTTTCTATGCCGATATTCCTGCATGTGTTTGCCCCTTTCGGGCTGCGATGACGTTGATACACCTTTATTCTTTTGTCTGATTTGGAAAGACGTTCTGCTTTTTCAATGCTTTCATCTGTTGAGCCGTCATCCACCACAATGCATTCCCATTGTGTGTAAGTTTGATTTATTATGGATTTGATGGTTGCTTCAACAAAGGATGCTTTGTTGAACAGCGGCATAACGATGCTGACAAGTTTGCTATTTTCCCCGGGTGCTTCCATATTTCCTAAAATACCACTTCAGCAAAGGAAGTTTTTAATTGTGAAATTTGTTTGTGGTGCAATTCAAATCGCATAATACCCTCCTGTTTTTTTGCTTCCTTTTCGTTTTACTTTATTTAACTTAACCAGTTCGCTGATTTGTCTTTCTATTGTTTTAACGGGCCTGTTGCCTGGTTTTTCAGACAAGCCTTTGTTTTGTAAACCGGGGTATTTAATAATGGTTTGCAATAGCGAATTTAATCCCTCATTTTCAAGTTTCCGTTTAAACACAACTGTAAAAAACTCATTAAAAATAAAAGTTGGTTCCTCTACATTATTTTCAGCGCATAGTCTTTTAATTTTATTAATACCTGTACCCATATTTTCCACAAAATTACAACCTTGTAATAATTACAATATTTTTTTGACAATTAAACGGCATAGTATCCTCCGGTTTTTTTAGACCCTCTATATTCAATTTTACCTAAGTCTTTTAGTTTCTTTAAGTATCTATCTATGGTTTTTTTTGGCTTTTCAACGCCTTTGGCTATTGATTTTGCTTTAATTCCAGGATGTTTTTTTATCAAAACCAGTATCGCATTTATTTCCTCATTTATTTCCTCATTTTTAAGTTTCCGTTTAAACACAACTGTAAAAAACTCATTAAAGATAAAGTCTGGTTCCTCTACATTATTTTCAGCACATAGTCTTTTAATTTTATTAATACCTGTGCCCATATTTTCCACAAAATTACAGCGTTGCAATAAATTTGTAATAATGGGATTTCGCCGTACCGCTTTTTTGCCAAAGGTATTTATAGTTAACCCCTTGGGTAATCCGCCCGGGTTACCAATTTCAAGCCTGTCGGAAAACACCTCAATGGTAATATGGCTTCCGTCAGCAAAATAATCGCGATGTGCAGCAGCATTAACAACGGCTTCTCTAATTGCCTGAAGCGGAATTTCATATACCTCCTGACGGCGAGCTTCTCCGGTCATTCTGTATTCGACTTTCAAAGATTGCTTAATAAACAAAAGTGCATTATCAATATTTGAAATGATATCCTCACTAAAATCTTTTCTGTTCAATACGTTAATTCGTTCTGTACCTTCAAAAACAGCACAAGTAATTGTAGCTTGCTCAAGTAAAACATCAATTTGATTACAAAAAAACAAAACACCTGCATTAAGCATTCGCTTATCACCTCCACGCGCTCTTAATACCCCAAGGTTTTCGAGTATTGAAACATCATCCATATTTCTTGTAATCCCGGCAAGTATAAGATATCCATTCAGTTTAGAAGCAGCAAAATGCTTTTCAAAATCAAAATATTTATGAAACTGTTCTTCAAATCTCACTTTGCCCTCATATTGCAAAAATTCAATGATCTGCGACCTACTCATTTTTTGAGAATTTGCACCCATTCTCAGAAAAAAACCATCACTACACTGATAGGGTTTGTCAAGCCCTTTCGGAACATTTACGATTAAAACATTATTTATTTCTGATAGCGACACATCCAATGCTGGTTGTATGTTTTTGGCATAATCCTGTACTTGTGATTTTAGTTTATTGGTTATTTCAATGCCTTTTGCCTGATTTTTATCATTTACACCAAGAAATACCTGACCGCCTGAAGCATTTGCAAAAGCAACAAGTTCCCGCGAAAAAGATTTGTCAAGTTTTTCTTTGAACTCAACAAAGTAACCCTCGCCTTTCTTTAACGTAAAATCAAACTCTTCTTTTTTCATTTTTAAAAATATTCCTGTTACTTACCATATTTTCTAAAATACCACTTCAACAAAGGTAGTTTTTTTATAACAGGCAACTGATTGGCAAAATCAAAAAAGGCATCCAGCCTGAACAACAAGATGGCAGAAACGTAAACGATGAATCCCAGCAAACTTAAAATAAACAATTGTATTATATAAGGCAACCCATGCAGGAGCGGCCATAAGCTAACCAGCTTGACAACAATCAACATGAATGAAGCACACAGGAATGTAGGCAACAGGTAAACAATAAACGTCCGCTTTTTTATTTCATACAGGTTAAACAAAATTGACAAAGTAACGATGCCCACAATCACCGTAAGCAGGGCGTAAACATAAACCATCCCCATCAAGCCATATAAATGATAACTGGCAAAAAACGCAAGGACCAGAAGAGGGGTTTTAATTAGATTCAAATAAAGGCCAATCTGGGGTTTACCTTTGGCGTTGTACCCGATGCCAACAAAGGTGACTATGCTTTGTATAGCACCGGATAAGGCAAGAAACTGTAAGATGGGAACGGTACCTGCCCATTGTTCACCGTAAATCCCCAAAATAAACGGTTCGGCAACGCCTGCAATGCCAAACATTAGGGGGAAACTGGCAAAAGCCACCACACGGAACATGCGCAACAACAGCATGCGTCCCCGTTCATTCTCGTGCTGGGCTTCGCTCAGGGCAGGAAACATAACCTGGGAAAACGAACGTGAAATGTTTTTCAAAGGCAACAGCATGATGCGATAGGCTTTATCATACAACCCCAGGCTGGCATCCCCGGACAATTTACCGATCATAAAGGTATCCACATTGCGTGAAATGTATCCAAGGGGTGATTGTAGAAATACAAAGATACCAAACCTGAACAATTTTTTAAATGAGCCTTTCGAAAACACAAAAACGGGTTTCCAGTCAGAACTTGCCCATAAGGCAATGGCTTTGAACAGGCTTTGTACGATGCCGCCCCAGACCAGCGACATGACACCATAGCCGGTTACAGCCAGCGGTATGGCCACGGCATACATAACCAGGTTGGTGCTTAAACCAATGATGGCCAGTTTTTTAAATTCAAATCGTTTGGTTAAAATGGTAATTTGTACACTGGTAAGGGCATTGAATAAAAAAGACACAGACAGGTATTTGGTGAGCAGGCTTAAATCGGCATTGCCATAAATACGCCCCATCACCCGGGAACCAAAAAAGAACACAAAAAACAACATAATCCCCACAAGCGTATTGAACCAAAACACCGTGGAGTAATCCTTAGTATCCACCTGCTGGTTTTGTATCAGGGCCGCGTTGAAACCAAATTCCTGCAGAAACCCGGCAAAACCAATGAATACCATCACCATGGCCACCATGCCAAAATCCTCAGGGGATAGTATCCTGGCCAGCACGATGCCGAACAAGAAGCCAATGATATGGTTGCCCCCGTTTTGCAGGAAACTCCAGATGCCGCCGGAACGGATTTTACTGTTTTCTGTATATTTCATGAGTTGGATGCCAAAATTAAATAAAAGATTTGTTTATTTTGTAAAACAACGGCAACAATATAATGGACAAACAGATTATACACATACACGGCATCATGCAAAGAAAAGGTGCCAGGCACGCAAAACCTTCAATATTTTTTCGATTACTTCCCAAACGACAAGCTGTTTATAATTGTCAGGGACGGCCGGTCGGTTGTCAGCTCAGCCATGAAATCGTTCAACTGGCGTTTTGAGTATTGTGTCCAAAAATGGGCGCATGGTGCACATGAAATTATGTTGCTTCAAAAAAAACTGCCTGCTGATAAATACCTTATTGTTAAATATGAAGATTTAGTGCATGACACAACTAAAACCATGACACAGGTCTTATCCTATTTAGATTTGGCCCCTGGGGAATATGATTTTGAAAGCGCAAACAACATGGGGGTCATTGGTTCATCCGAGCTAGCAGAAAACAATAAAAAAATGCATTGGAGGGAAACAAAAAAACCAAAGCATTTTGACCCGGTCAACAGGTTTGAAACCTGGAGCAAGTGGAAACATTCACGCTTTAACTGGATTGCAGGCAAAGCGATGCAAGAATTTGGTTATCAACCATTGCCGGTGAACAGAAATTCCCTGATTAACAGGGTTGTCAGTGCATACCACAAATCAATATTCATTGGGAAGATCATCCAACAAAAATTTCATACCTTCCGGCAGATGTTTTAGGCGCTTATCAATAATATTCGTGTAATTTTTGGCAGAATATTTTTTTTGAATATCGAATATTGAACAAGGAATAATGAATTTCGAAGTACACCATACAGTGTACATGCCAATCAGATTTTTACTGCTAACTTCATCATTCGACATTCCGTGTTCAGTATTCATTATGCGTCTCCGCTGATCTACGCCGGACAGGTTTTCCTTTTTGGTTCTGGCCCTAGAGGAGTTCCCTTCAGGGTAAACTTGTCCAGGTTAGGTATATGCTCAATAACTAAAAACATGCACGGGCATTTGCACATCATGTCATTTCATCCTCCGTATGGCAAAACTTGGTGTCGAACTAAATTCTGCTGTCAGGTAAAGCATTTCCCATTTTTCGTTCACACAAAATTCCATTACAGCTTCAATCACCCCATATTTCAACATTTTTTTCCAATTGCCTGTGATGAAATCATGCCCCGCCATGATGCCATGCTTTTTTACCTTGGGGTGCCACAAATCAAGTTCCTTTTTTGTCAATTCATACGAGTGGTCTGTATCGATGTATATCCAGTCAAAATACCCGTCGGGAAATTTTTCAACCACGTCCGTTGAGTTCCCCTGCATCAGTTCTACCTTGCCCTGTGTTATTTCATCCCTGATGGTTTCAAGAACGTGTTGCTTTTTATTGTCGCTGTATCGCTTGCTTGCCCAGGCATCAATGAGGTACAATTTTTGAGGTGTATTGTGTTGCAATATCAGCCGGGAGTATTCCCCTTTATCCACACCGATTTCAGCAACCATGCCATGTTGGGGCAGTGCCTTGAGCAGGGCGATGCGATCCGGCAATACCCTAAGGTGTTGTACATGCTTATCTGTCAATTGATTTTGGGGTATTTTAGCCAGTTCACTGCCACGTTCTGTTTGAAGCAAGTATTTGTAGCGCTTATAAAAGAAACGCTTTATCCTTTTGGTTATTAATCTTTTAATAATGTTTTTCATAAATGTACAAATTTTATAAACATTGTATTTTAATGAAGTCATATCCCTCTTATACTATGTTTATTGATTAAATATGCAATAATCGTTCGTATTTTTTTCTCATTTGAGATTCATTAAACAGCAAATCATGAAATATTGAATTTGCTTTTATTTCAGGTTGCAGTGATAATGATTTTACAGGGAATACATTATATCCTTTTTTTTGTAATAATTTATACAACGAACTTTGCTCATTCATAAAAACGGGAATTCCATTTTTAAGGAAAAACAAGATATTACCGCCTGCTTGGGATCTAATGTTATAATAAACAGCAAAATCAACATTTTGCATTAATTTAAAATATTCTTCTTTTGTCAAAAATGCAACAAGTGGCATAAATTTGTCACCAAATAGTGCTTTCCCATATGATTTAACTTTTGCAATATATTTAACGGTGCCAGAATATGATAGTGGGCAAATAATTTTGTCTATTAACTCGCTATCAAAATGGTTTTTTAAATGGTTTAAACCATCAAGATGGTTGTTAAACATTGAGGCAGAATTACCGAGGACAATATTTTTTAATGTACGGTTGCTTTTTTTTGCCGGGTTTATTCTAATACGATTGACTCCCCCATAATTCCAGTCTATGTATTGAATGGATTTATTTAATGGTTTTACGTATCTTTCATAATCTTCCGGAATAAAATGAGCCATAAAGTGAATTACATTAATCAACTTTCTTAATTTGTATTCCGTACTTTTTTGAATGGCACTGTAATGCTTATAATTGATAATGTTTCTGCGCAATTGAATGGGGTTCAATGTAAAGCGAAATACAGTATCTTCATTTTTAACGTAATATTTTTTTGTTTCAGGTAAAAACAAGTTAACACGGAATTCATGTAAGGAAAACACTTCATAACCCCAAAACAACCAAATCAATTTATAATGCTCATGCAGATTGCAAGCAAAAACCACATCAGAATACACATCGTTTAATCCATGTAAAAAAACACGTTTAATGCCTGATAATTTATCATATACCTTTTTAAAGCTTTCAACTGTAGGTTTTATATGAATAACGTCCTTGCTTTTTGTGTGGATCAATGTTTCGTCCTCACTGAAAACAACATAAGTATTTTTTGTTTGAGTATAGATTTCTGCATTTAAAATGAAATAATCCAGAAATTTATCGTCAGTTGAAAGGTGTAAATTCATAATACAAAAATTAAGCAATGTTAACAAATTATTATGTCATTAATTATACCATTCATTTCATTTTCTTATAAATCAGTTTTATTAGAACGACTTGTTGGCTTACTACAAATTTTTATAACGTTTTGCAGACGGTGTAAAAACAAACGAATTTTATCCGGATGCTTTTTGGCATATTCAATGCATATCTCTCTTGTACCATCAGAAGATTCATCCTCCCCCAACAATACTTCAAAAGGAAAACTTGTCTTTTGCATTAAAATCCAATCCAGGCATTGTTCAATGTAATTGACATGTTGATAGGTTTGCACACAAACACTAACTAGGGGATTATCAGGAACATTGTGCCTGTATTGTATTAGCTTTTCTGTACCTTCCAAGTTCATATTATATATATTTGATGAGGTTTGTTCCGGAAATGTTTTTTTTTATCTCTTCCACAATTTCCTTTGATAATTCATCTTTCCAATTATTATCCGAATTTTTCGTTCTGTAAACAGAATATTTTTCATCTGATTTATCAATATTTTTACTTTTATTTATAAAAAGAATTGTTTGTTCATTAAGCTTTAAATCGCAAAAATAAAAAACATCCTCCACCAGATTTAGAGTGTTTTTCATGAGTTCATCATATTTTATAAGATAAAATCTATCGGGATATGTTTTTTTTAATTCTTCGAAAAGGTAAGCAACCTCTTTCCACTTTTCATATCCGTTAAATTCTTCAGGTTTTCCTAAATTTTTCCTATGTGCATGACGCCATTCTTCCAATGCATTCCATCCCAATTCTTTTTTAAATTCTTTTGGGGCATTTAGCCATGAATTTATTACTGCCATTGGATTGCGGATAATGCCAATAACTTTAATTTCCTTATCTTTTCTAAGCAGATTCTTTAGTATGTTATGATAGCGAACTTCTTTATAAACAATATGAGTTATGGTCGATTTTTTAAATACCGGTACCAAATTGTTAATAATCGCTTTTTTCTGCAACACAAACTCGTCATCAGTATAAAGGATATCATTAAAAAAAATTTGAATATCTTCAGTTGATGAAAATTCATTTAACTGGCTTTTGTGACTGTATGAAAATAGTGGTTGAAAACGATAAGCCACATTAGGGCTGGAGTCAAAAATACTCCCAAGCCAAGTGGAACCCGAACGAGGCACGCTGTGTATTGCAATTTTCTTCATCTGTTCATGATTTTAATTATAGTACACAGGAGAAACTGCCATTTGTCGGCTAACTATAATCGTACGTGTTTTATAATAGTTCATAATTATTAAGCATTTTTTTAACATGTTCCGGTGAATTAAACATCATCACATCAATGATAGATAATCCGGGTTCAAACAATTTTCTCTTTTGATCATATCCTGTAAGGTTTATATTTAAAAATTTAAGTTCTATGCCTTCTTTATCATATTTATGCTTATCAAAGAAATGTTTACCTCCCGGTAAATTTAAATATGCATCAGCTTCCATGGCTTTGGTTATATTCAAAGCCCACTCATCAGGAGATTGAGGTTCTTCAACTTTTATGTTCATTTCAGAAAATATGGAGTATTTGAAATCAATTCCCAGGTATTCAAGCACCTTTTCCAGGGCAAAAACATCCAGTTTTACAATGGAATCTGTTTCCAAACTCAATACTTCTTCCAATAAACCCATGCCTTCCCTGTAGTATTTTGCCTTCTTTTTGTAATGATCGAGTTGAGCAATTATCTTAGGTCTCCAATCAACAGTGTTTTTAATTTTTACATCTTTTATGGCTGTTTCCCTTTTATGCTTTTCAAGTGGAACTTTAATGTATTGCCAGCCTTCCTGGGGTTTTAGAATCCGGTTTCTTTCAATCCAACCATGCCTTATGAATTGTGGCGTGTCAAAAACAACGAAATGATCAGTATGCTTAATTAAAGCTATATATCCCAAATAGGGGAAAAAGTATGGTTGCATTATAGCAAGTTTCATACGCTCCCGTTTTTTTTGATGATGCCGATCACCTGGTCTTGTTCAGCTTCACTCATGTCCGGATAGAGTGGCAGGCATATAACTTCATCCGCTTTGCGTTTGGCCTGAGGTAATGTTGCACCTTTATTTAAATACCGGTAAGGCGCAAAGTCTGATATGAGGGGGTAAAAATACCGCCTCGCATGTATATCGCTTGCTTTCAGGGTTTCAAACAAGGCATCCCTGCTCATGCCATATTTCTGCTCCCTGACAAAAACAGGGTAGTAAGCATAATTGTTCGCAAAACCTTTCATTTCCGGCATTACATGTAATCCCGTACCATGAAATGCAGTGTTGTACCTTTTTGCCAACATTTTGCTTTTATTTCTTATTTCATCCAGGTATTTTAAATTCAATAATCCCATGGCTGCCTGCACCTCGTTCATTTTTGCGTTGATCCCCGGCATAATTACCGATGTCTGGCTTTCAAAACCAAAGTTTTTCAGGTAATCCACACGCTCTTTTGTTTCTTTGTCGTGGCAAACAATGGCGCCGCCTTCAAAGGTATGAAAAAGCTTGGTGGCATGAAACGAAAGAATGGACATATCCCCTAAGCTGGCAATGCTTTTACCTCTGTATTTTGCACCCATGGTGTGTGCTGCATCGTAAATGACTTTTAAGCCATATTTGTCAGCTATTTTCTGTATTCTTTCCACCTGGCAGGGGTAGCCATACACATGCACCGGCAAAATAGCCGTAGTATCCGTTGTAATGGCCGCTTCAATTTTATCCGGATCCAGCGTGCAGTACTTAGATTCAATATCAACGAAAACCGGTTTGATGCGATTCCACCACAAAGCGTGCGTGGTGGCTACAAAAGAATATGGCGTGGTAATCACTTCACCTTTAATGTTCATCGCCTGTAAAGCTGTAATCAATGCCAGTGTTCCATTTGTGAATAAAGAAATATATGGCACATCAAGGTATTCGGCAAGTTTTTTTTCAAACGCCTGATGGTACTTTCCATTGTTTGCTAACCTCCTGCTTTCCCAAATATCTTTCAGATATTCCTCAAACTCATTCAGTGGTGGCAAATATGGTTGTGTTACATTTATCATTAAATATTTTGTTTGATTTGAACAAAAATATTATTCCTTTTATTATTTTTTGTAAATTTATAAAAAAATTTAGCACATGCGCATTGGTTTTAAATTCATGTCGTTATTACGAAATTTCATTACGGTTGTTTTGTTGTGCTGCTGTACGGGCATGCTTTCAGCTCAGACCAACCCCGGTGATTTTTCATCGCTTTTTTTATGGTATAGCGGTGATTCAATATCAGGCACCGGGACAAGCATTGATACATTGTATGATTTATCCGGCAATGGCCACCATGCCTCGCAATCAAACAATAATTATAAACCTGTGGTTTCTCATGATAGTTTGTTTTTTTATTACCCTGTTTTAAGTTTTGATGGATCAAACGATTTTTTGTACGCGGCATTTGATGACACCATTCCTCAGCCAAATACCGTATTCGTTTTATGGAACTTATTTACGGATGCCGGGAGCCCCTCCCTTGCTTGCGATGGCGCTGCTGAAACAGGTCGCAGGTATATTGGCTGGTACAATGGCAATGGGAATATTAATATTAATGGTGGTGCAGCATTATATTATTCAAAAGAATTACCTGTTATACCTATTGTGACTACTGCAATTTTTAATGCTGACACTTCGAAAATATATGAAAACAGCGTATTAAAAAAAACCGGCAATGCTGGTCAGGACAGCGTTGCAGACTTGTTTGTCGGAAGAGGCAGCTGGGGAGGAGGAGCTTTAAAGGGCGATATCGCCGAAATACTGTTCTTTGATACCGTTTTAAATGACATGGAACAACAACAAATAGAAAATTATTTGTACAATAAATACGCCCCGCCTGTCAACCTCGGTAGTGATATATCCATTGCTTACGGGTTTTGTGACACGAGCATTATGCAAGCTGATAAACCATGGTTTGAGAGTTTTGCCTGGAATACAGGTGAAGAAACTTCAGGCATTACCGTGAATCAAAGTGGTTTATACGCTGTTACCGTAACCGATGTTTTTGGGTTTACCTCATCCGATGGTATTTTTGTAGATTACCCCGGGGATAAATTATCAGACACCACCATTTGTGCAGGCGACAGCATAAGCCTGGACATCGGGTTGGGCGCAAATTATTCATTTTTGTGGTCAGATGGTTCATCAGACTCAACATTAACAGTTTTTGAGGATGATGATTACTGGGTGAGTGTCACCGACAGCTTAGGTTGTTCAATGGTTTCAGATACCATCCATGTTTCTGTTGATTCATTTCCCATGGTTGATGTGTTACCCGATTTTGCTGATTATTGCAACGGCGAACTGCTTGGCCTTGATACCATTCCTGCAAATGTTACATTTTTATGGAATACGGGGTCAACCGATAGCACAACAATAATTTCCGGTTCTGATGATTATTCAATTGAAATCATCAATGAAACAAACTGTGTTTTAACCGATACAATTACTGTGAATGTTATTGGCACAGCACCAACTGCTGATTTCACATTTGATACGGTTTGTTACGGCCTCCCCACCAGTTTTACTGATTTGTCAGAACCTGAAGTTGATATTGTTACCTGGGAATGGGATTTTGATGACGGCACATATGCAACGGAGCAAAATCCTGTGCATGTATTTCCTGAACACGATACGTTTACCGTTACCTTAACCGTTTCAACATTAAACTGTACACATGTAGTATCAAAAGAGGTTTTCTGTAAACCATTGCCCTCTGTTGACTTTAGTACTTTTTGGGGTAACTATGCAACGTGTACAAATACAGATGTTCAGTTCATCAATGAATCCACAGGTTATGATGCCATGGATGTTTTTTATGAATGGCATTTTGATGACGGAACCTTTTCAACTGAAACGAATCCCATACACGCTTTTAATGACACGGGTACTTTCGAAGTACAGTTAACAGCATCACAGGACAATGGCTGCATGGACAGTTTGTCAAAGGAAATAATTGTATCCGATGATTTGCCCCCGATTGGATATTTTGACCTTTTTCACCCGTTGGATAATACATATTTAGAGCATCAGGATTCAATACTTTTTTCATGGAATGTGCAGGCAGATGCTGTTTATGTTGATTTGGTAATATCAAAAGACAGTACTTTTAATGATATTATAATTTCCGAAGATAGCCTTATTACTACCGAGCTATACGTATCATTGCCATCAGACGTTGATACAGCCTATTGGAAAATAATTGCATATAATGATTGTTTTGAACCCAGCCATTCAGAATTTAACAGGTTTTTTATTTTTACACCTGAAGATATCAGCAACCTGTATTTTTGGATAGCTGGTGATTCTGTGAATGAAACTGTTTCTTATGTGGATACTGTATTTGATTTATCCGGCAATGACCTCCATGCTGCTCAATCAAACAATAATTTTAAACCTGTAGTTTCTTACGATAGTTCGTTCTTTTATTATCCTGTATTGAGTTTTGACGGTTCCAACGATTTTTTGTACACGGCATTTGATGATACCATTTCTCAGCCAAATACGGTTTTTGTTTTGTGGTCCACTGCAGAGGATGATAGTGGTATTTCTCTTGCTTGTGATGGTTCCACCAGCACTGGGAGACGTTATATAGGTTGGTCTGATAATGACATAATAATTAATGGTGGTGCATCATTATCTTATTCAAAAGAATTACCTGTTATCCCTATTGTGACTACTGCAATTTTTAATGCTGACACTTCGAAAATATTTGAAAACAGCGTGTTAAAAAAAACCGGCAATGCGGGTACGGATAGCGTTGCAGATTTGTTTATCGGCAGAGGCGGTTGGGGAGGAGGTCCTTTAAAAG
Source organism: uncultured Bacteroidales bacterium (assembly GCA_964527535.1). GTDB lineage: Bacteria > Bacteroidota > Bacteroidia > Bacteroidales > ML635J-15 > JAQIBY01. Next base: position 3,695 of record CAZGPW010000272.1, on the reverse strand, counting down.
GCGATATTGCCGAAATACTGTTATTTGATACCGTGTTAACTGATACTCAACAACAGCAAATAGAAAATTACCTGTACAACAAATACGCCCCCCCCGTCAACCTCGGTTTTGATATCCACACCGCACATTTCTGCGACACCACCATTACCGCTGCCGATAAGCCCTGGTTTACGGATTACATGTGGAATACAGGCTCCACCGATTCGGTGATCACGGTGAGTGAAACGGGGGAATACAGCGTTACGGTCACGGATATTTTTGGTTTCACCTCGGAAGATGACATCCGCGTGGTGTATCCCGGAGTGAGCCAGCCGGATGCGGTATCGGAAATATGCTACGGCGACACGCTGCAATGGGCTGTGGATTTGGCGGAAGAAGATTACAGTTTTGCGTGGTATAATTCGCCCTCCACCGGCAACAGCGCTGAATACTGGGAAAACACACAAGCCGCCGTGGAGATCACCGACAGCCTGGGCTGCAAATACCGCAGCGATACCATCAGCGTGCAGGTGGATATGTTTGAGTTTACCGCCGGTTTTGGCACGCAAGATACCGCCCTGTGCATTGGCAACCGCCTCACCTTCCTTTATGGAGACGATGATGCCGTAAGCTACGAGTGGCAGGATGGCAGCACCGATGATGAGTTTCTCATTGAAGGGCCGGGCACTTACCACGCTACCGTCACCAATGATCTGGGTTGTGTGGCTGTGGATACCGTGGACGTCAGCATACTGGGTACGGTACCGGAACCGGATTTCTTTATCACCGGCCACTGCGCAGGATCAAGCATCAGCCTGGCGGATTCATCCACCAGCCCCGATGGCACCATCACCATGAGGGAATGGATATACAACGACACAGTTTTTGCCACCGGCGAGCAGGCTTCCATCAGCTTTGACAGCGCCGGCAACTATGATATTACCCTGCAGATTTACACGGATGTGGGTTGCCACAACACACTCACCCAAACGGTGGAGGTGCACCCGCTGCCCGTGCCGGATTTTGCCCCGCTGACAGGCTGTGAGGGCAACGAGATATTCTTTGAAAACCTCAGCACCATCGAAAGCGATGACATTGCGTTCACGCGCTGGAAATTCTTTGACGGGGATGAGTATCATACGAACGGTGCCGGGGGTGCATCACATACCTACGATTCCGCCGGCATGTACAACGTCACCATGGAAGCCGTCTCCGACTGGGATTGTGCCGATCAGATCACACAAGCAGTGGAAATCAACCCATCCCCCGCAGCGGATTTTGCCCATTCGGCAGCCTGTTCAGGCCAGCCGGTGTTTTTCAGTTCGCAAAGCAGCAGCGACGAGCCGTGGAACCCTGTCATCAACATATCATGGGATTTCGGCGACGGCACCACCAGCACATCAAACAGCCCGGAACATATTTATAACAACACCGGCCTTTATGACATGGAATTGGTGGCCACCGCCCTCAACGGCTGCACCGATACCATGCACTACACCATAGATGTTCACCACAGCCCGGAGGCCATTGCCACCAACCTGAACGCCTGTGCCGGCACCCCGCATGTGCTTACCGATTCATCTGTGGCAGGTGGCGACAGCATCATCTTATGGAACTGGCAGGTCGATACCCTCGAATTTACAAACCAGCATCCCGGCGTAACCATGCAGGACACCGGAACCTACCCATTGTCACTAAAAGTGGCAACGGAACACGGATGCATTGACGAAATGGACAGCCTGCTGTACGTATGGGAAAACCCTGTAGCGGATTTCAGCATGCCCCGTGACTGGGGCGAGGTGCCGTTTGACATGGCACTGGAAAACACCTCCGAAGGAGCCACCACGTATCACTGGGATTTCGGTGATGGCAGCGTTACGGATGAAGAAAACCCCGTGCATACCTGGCTGGAAACCGGCACCTATGAAATTCAACTGGTGGCCGTCAGCGACAAATCCTGCACGGATACAGCCACAGGTAAGCTGCGTGTTGTGGTACCAATGGTTGATCTTGTAGTAATTAATGTCCGCGCTGAGATGGACGGCAATTTCCTGATTGTTGAGGCCGATATTGGCAACGCGGGTACGGTGCCTGTCGAAAATCCCGCCATAGAACTGAACACCGCCACCGGCAGCCGCCATCGCGAGGTGCTGGACCACGGCCTCGATGCGGGTGATGTGGAAACCTATGCCTTTACCACACAACCATACATCCCGGATGGCAACCTGCCTGAATACGTATGCGTGTTTATTGATCCGGTCGTAACCGATGTTGCGCCGGAAAACAATGAACATTGTATTCTGAATGAAGCCGGTTTCCGGATATACAACCTGTACCCCAACCCCGTATCCGGCAATCTGAACATCGCCATGCTCATGCCCGCCGACGGGAAAATAACCACGGAAATATTTGATGCCAGCGGCCGCCTGGTATTTAACAAAACCACATCGCTGACAGCCGGATACCATGTCCTGTCCCTCGACTGCACAGAATTCAGCATCGGCCGTTATACCCTGCGCATGCGGTATGACGGGGATGTGGAGATAAGAGGGTTTTTGGTGGAATGATGGCCGGTGGCTGGGGGCCGGTGGCTTCGAGACGATTTTGCTAAGGCAAAATCCCTCAGCCACCTGTATTTTTGTCATTCATTCATCCTCCGACTCAAAGTCGCGCATCCACCTGTCAGGTCTTCCGTTATAAAAGCTTACACATAAACTGGTTACGTTATATCCTTGCATAATGGGCGACCTGACGGTGGGGTAGGTATGACACGACAGGTGGAGTGATATCAGGTGAAGTCAATTTTCGGGTTAATTTTTTCCGGGGCACGATGATGGGCATCTAAAAATGCCTCTAAACCTCCAAAATCCTTAATAATCTCCTTCATTGCATCCGTTTGTTTTGATTCATCGAGATAATGATACAATGAACTCCAGGTATAGTCTTCCGGATTTTTGCAAAAACCATGATGTACAGGATTGTTGTGAATGTATGCTATTAGGTAATAAAAATAATCAGAACTGGTGACCAGATTCTTTTGAATGCTCTTATCAAACAAGGGACCAGACCTTTTATTTATGTTATTAAAATACCTTGCATGGGAATTCATCATGTTGGAAAACTGTCGGTGAATTTTGTCTATGATCTTATCTTCATCAGTAAGGCTTTTGAAAATGGGAATCTCAGATAATTCTTTTTTAGTCTTTATTCGGACAAGCATATGATAATGGTTGGGCATTAAGCACCATGCATAAACCTTAGCAATGGGATACAAACAATTAACAATGTTGCCATAGAATTTAAAATATGTGGCTTTTTTGGTAAAAATATTATCTTTATTTACTCCCCGATTGTAAATGTGATAAGCCCTGTCAGGTTCCGTTGGTATTGTTTTAGACATGATATTTTTTTATAAAAATAAGAAAAAAATTCATATTTAAAAAACCACCAACCATCTTTTAATGTCAACCACCGTCAGCGTCAATCCACCTGTCAGGTCTTCCGTTATAAAAGCTTACACATAAACCGTTAAGTTGTATCCTTGCATAATGGGCGACCTGACAGGTGGGGTGATATCAATTACAGGTGGCTGAGGGATCCGACGAAGGAGGATCGTCTCGAAGCCACCGGATACAAAGCCACCTGTCAGCCATCATTACCTTTAAACAAAGCATTGTAATAACTACTTATTTTTAAAATGGCGACGTGACAGGTGG
>CAZGPW010000271.1:0-4421 GCA_964527535.1 uncultured Bacteroidales bacterium | reverse complement strand
TGGAAATCCCAAAATTGGAACGGAGTGGTAGTTGAGCAATATTCTTTTTTATAACTAAACAAAATTTATTCGACAACATCGTTCTTAAATAGAGCCAATAATTTATGAATAAAAAGCTGAACAAACAATAATTAAAAGCATTTACTCTTTATAAATCTGGATGTTATAGCAATACCCACGGAGATGTACAGGGGTATATGTACGCTATTTAAAAGCAATCCCGTAGCTTTACCATTATACGACGAAATTATCGCAACAGAAATTATTATAATTCACATCCTGGACGTAAAATTAATTTTCACCAATAAATTTTAAATAACCGCAACTGGATAATTCATTTCCCAAATTTCAAAAGGAGAGGAGAGGAGTCACCCTTTACAATTGTAACTATTAATGCAAAACAGACCGTGTTTACAAATGTAACATGCCAGAATTTACAATTATTAATCATAAAATCGCATGTTGTTTTACAAATAGCAATTTACACATTTACACCATCTGGTATAAGCAAAATACAATATTTAATTTACTCATATTCTGCATCATACAATCACTTAGCTACAGCATAAGTTAAACTAAATTGTTACTTTTGTACAAATTCCATGTAAAATACAGTAAAATAAGAGGTGTTAAGTTATTTAAATACTTGAAAGCCAGTTTTTTTAACCTTTAAAACAAAATATTACTTTAAGCAAGCTAATGATCAATTATTTTATTACATTGAATGACAGTCTATTAGATGATTTATACCTGTAAGCGCTGTTTGATCACCTTTTCCAGGCTATATACGGCCTTAAAACAACAAAATGTCCCTATATTTCACTTATATCAATGAAAATATAAACAAAACCCACTGGGAATTTTACGTAATAAAAAGAAAATTTGTGTCTGAAAAATATGACATTAAACCTGTTATTTCAGGAATGTAAATTCACGGATAAGTTACAAATGTAAATTTCATATAATTACAAATGTAAATAAAATATTGTTTAACTTTGTAACGATTAGAATTTACAAAAATGAATGTCAGTTTTACAAATTATGCAGTTAACGCTCAGAAATTAAACACATGAAGGATCGTATTTTACAAATCGTTAAAGAAGAGGAAATGACAAACAGCCGGTTTGCCCAGGAAATTGGCGTGCAACCTTCCAGTATTTCTCACATTGTCTCAGGGCGTAATAAAGCCAGTATTGAGCTCGTCACAAAGATACTACACCGTTTTCCGGGCATCAATCCTGAGTGGCTTCTGATGGGAAAAGAGCCAATGTACAAAACCGGCCGGGTAACTGAACGGGTTGAAAGCACAGGGGATCTGTTTTCCCAGCCTTCCGGAACGCCTGGCAGGCAACAGGACACTATCCATAAAGATACCAAGGATAAATCTGAAAAATCCGGTGAGTCCAATGCGTTTCATCGTGATGAAGCACCGTTGGATAATGCTCCAAGCGGCAAAACCGGTAAAAAAGTGGAAAAAATTGTGGTTTTTTACGCAGATAACACTTTTTCTGAGTACAATCCGGCGTAAATATGTATCTTTGCCGTGAAATAATAGCGGTATGAAAAAACATGTGCATAATCTTCAAGTTGTTGACAACCAAAAGATAACAGATGATTACTTCCTGTTAAAACTCACTCTCAACAAGCCATTGCCCCCCATGAACCCGGCACAATTTGCTGAAATCAAAATCGACAATGCCCCCAATACATTTTTACGCCGTCCCATTTCCGTACACGATGTGGATGGGGATAAAAATGAGTTGCATCTGCTGATTGAAATCAAAGGCGAGGGTACAAAAGCATTGTCTTCACTGCAACCCGGAGATGCGTTAAATGCCGTGTATCCACTGGGCAATACGTGGTCTGTGCCAGGCAATAGTAAAAACGTTTTGTTGGTAGGTGGTGGTTGCGGTGTGGCTCCGTTGCTCTATACAGCCCGTAAATTTGCTTCTGAGGGCCTCAATGTGAGTACGCTGATTGGTGGACGCTCAAAAGAAAATCTCCTCCGGAAAGAAGCATATGCGGCCTGTGGAGATGTTTACACCTGTACAGAAGATGGTTCACATGGCGAAAAAGGCTTGGTTACCGAACACTCTGTTATCAAAAGACTTTCAGATTTTGATGCTGTATATACCTGCGGTCCTGTAGCCATGATGAAAGCTTTGGCAGCACTGGCACAGAAAAATGATGTATTTTGCCAGGTATCGCTCGAAAATACCATGGCTTGTGGCATTGGCGCTTGCCTGGTGTGTGTACAGAAAACCAAAAACGGTAACAAGTGCGTATGCACTGAGGGCCCCGTTTTCAATGTAAACGAACTGATATGGTAAACACAAACGTAAATCTCAACAAATTACATTTGAAAAACCCTGTGCTTACTGCATCAGGAACCTACGGCTACGGCCGGGAATTTGAAGATTTTACAGACCTGAATACATTGGGAGGCATCGTGGTAAAAGGTACCACCTTGCATCCGCGCGAAGGCAATCCTTACCCGCGTATGGCCGAAACCGCTTCCGGGATGCTTAATGCTGTTGGCCTGCAAAACATGGGCGCGGAGGCTTTTGCTTCGGACATTTACCCGGATATAAAAGCTTTACACACCAACATCATTGTAAACGTTTCCGGCTCAGCCATAGAGGATTATGTAAAAACAGCGGAAATAATCAACGCTTTGGAGCGTATTCCCGCCATTGAGCTCAACATTTCCTGTCCCAATGTAAAAGAAGGCGGCATGGCTTTTGGAACATCCTGCCAGGCGGCTGCTGAGGTGATTAAGGCAGTGCGTGCCGTGTATGATAAGCATTTGATGGTAAAATTATCTCCCAATGTCACTGACATTACTGAAATAGCACAGGTGGCAGAGCAGGAGGGAGCCGATTCGGTTTCACTGATCAACACACTTCTGGGCATGGCCATTGACGCTGAAACCCGAAAACCCGTGTTGTCAACGGTAACAGGCGGACTAAGCGGTCCGGCTGTAAAACCTGTGGCCCTGCGCATGGTCTGGCAGGTATCTCAGGCTGTTAACATCCCGGTTGTAGGCCTTGGCGGTATCATGAATGCCGGGGATGCCATCGAATTCATGCTGGCCGGCGCTTCGGCTGTGCAGGTGGGTACCGCCAATTTCATCGATCCGCAGGCAACCGAAAAGATCATCACAGGGATAGAAGATTACATGAAACGGCATGGCATCAACGATGTTAAGGAGCTGACAGGAGCGCTAAAAACGGACTGATATAAAATACGAACTAACTAACTTTTCGAAAAGTTTAGTTCGCAACAACTAAATTTACATTAATTTGGCCATTGGATTGGCTGAATTTAGCTAATAATAACTAACTTTTCGAAAGTTTCGAACTTTCGAAAAGTTTTTTTTAGTTAGTTTAGTTAGATGGTTTTGCGCCAGGACGAAGCCGAATATCCTCTGTGCTGCGATGGGCTGGTGCTGCACTGTGAGCAAAGCGATTGAAATAAGCTCTTGCTCACAGTATGGCAGCACCCACAGAGCAGCACAGAGATAGCAGGCGAAGGCCGCCCGGGCGGCCAAAAAAAAGCAAATCAGACCGAACTGTAAACAATCCGGGGGCAATGCTGTTTTACTTGAAATGACCTTCAGGGTTGGTTTGTTTTTTAAGTATTAACAGGCATGAAGAGATGTTACAGTTTAAACAATCAAACCCTGAAGGTCATGTCAAGTTTCGTGTTTGCTTATAAATCAGATAATTATGGGACAAGATACAGAGAAAATCACCCTGGGAATGGGCTGTTTTTGGTGCGGAGAGGCTGTTTATCAGCGTTTAGAAGGTATTACAGATGTAAAACCCGGATACAGCGGCGGGCATGTAAAAAACCCGTCGTACCGTGAGGTATCAGCAGATACAACTGGCCATGCTGAAGTGATACAGGTTGAATTTAAGCCTGATGTCATCAGCTTAAGTGATATCCTGGCTGTGTTCTGGGAAATGCATGACCCGACAAGCCTGAATCGCCAGGGAGCAGATGTAGGAACGCAATACCGGTCAATCATTTTGTACCATAACCAAAAGCAAAAAGAAACGGCAGAAGCGCAAATAAAGCTGCTTGAAAAGGAAGATTATTTTGACAAACCAATTGTCACAGAAATAAAACCGTTTGAAGTTTTTTACCCGGCTGAAGATTATCATCAGGATTTTTACGAAAATAACCGGACCAATGGATATTGTCAATTTGTGATTAAGCCAAAACTGGAAAAGTTGAAAAAGCTTTTCAAAGATAAAACTAAAGACGCTAATCGCTGAGAATCGAATATTTGAATTTTTCCCGGACAAATCCCCGGAATATGTTAACCCAACTTGAAAATCAAAAGTCATAAAGTTCTCCAACACAGACATTTGCGATTTTGTTTTTTACAATTGGGGGACTACTTTTGTTTTTCTCAC
>CAZGPW010000270.1:0-3934 GCA_964527535.1 uncultured Bacteroidales bacterium | reverse complement strand
ATTGGGATTTAGAAGTTGGTATTTATTTTGAAATTTGGATTTTGGGTTTGGGATTTTCAAAATAAAGAGTTTCTTATATTATTGACGGACACTAAATAGGATATGCTGAAAAAATGTTGAATACTTTTAGTTTAATTGCATTGTTTAATATCTCCTTTTCGTAATTTTGGGCCGTTAAACCGGATATCGTGAGAATACTGTTGATTTTATTAGGATTGTATGTTATCTCCGGGACTGTGATGTCTCAGGAAAGAAATGTAGAGGCATTTCGCACTGAGGATGAAATTCAGATTGACGGTAAAATGAATGAAGACGTGTGGAAACAGGCAGATTGTACAGGAGATTTTGTAACCTATGAGCCTCAACGGGGCAAAACACCTTCACAACCGACAAAAGTATGTGTTGCATACGATGATAAAGCTATATACATTGGTGCATTAATGTATGATGAAAATCCAGGCCTGATATTAAAGGAGTTTTCTATGCGTGATGATGACAATGGGAATACGGATATGTTTGTTTTTCAGTTGAATCCCAACAACGATAACCGTAACATGTATGTATTTAAAGTTACGGCTGCAAATGTTCAAACAGATATCCGGGTATCTGACGGGGATTATGATTACAATTGGGATGCTGTATGGAAAAGTGAAGTTAAGATTAACAACAATGGCTGGGTAGTTGAAATGGAAATACCTTATTCTGCCATTCGATTTCCTGACAAAGGCTTGCAATCATGGTCGGCAAACTTTTGGCGTGTGATCCGGCGTTATCGTGAACACAGTTGTTGGAATCCTGTAATACAGGAACAAGGCTCTATGGTGGAACAAATGGGGAAAATTGCAAACCTGAAACGGATTAATCCACCGCTTCGGCTTTCGTTTTACCCTTATGCATCGGCAAATATGGATTTTTCCAGCAACATTGAGGAACCCGTATATGGTTTCAGTGGTGGCCTTGACATGAAACTGGGAATCAGCAAAAGCCATACCCTGGATATGACGCTTGTTCCGGATTTTTCACAGGTGAAATCCGATGAAGAAGAACTGAATCTGACCCCTTTTGAAACCTATTATTCCGAACACCGGCCGTTTTTTACCGAAGGCCTCGAAATGTTTGAAAAAGTAGGTTTGTTTTATTCACGAAGGATTGGTAAAATCCCCGAAAAATACGAGGAAGTAAGATCCTTGCGGGATGAGGGCTATACCATTCTTAAAAATCCACGGTACTCGCGACTGATAAATGCCCTTAAATTGTCAGGAAGGGGGGAAAATAACCTGGGAGTAGGGGTGTTGAATGCCCTGACAGCAAATACATGGGCAAAAGTTAAGGATGAAAACGGGGAAGTAGATAACATCCTTACTGAACCCTGGGCGAATTATAATATGTTTGTTCTTGACCAGAGTTTTTGGGAAAATTCGTATGTGAACGTTACCAATGCACTTGTTAACAGACCTTCAGCAAATTATTATTCCAACGTGCTGGGAACCGCTTTCAAATTAATGGAGCCGTCAAATCGCTTTGGAGCTTATGGAAGAGCTGCATGGAGTAATATCAGAGATAGCATTAAAAACAATGAAGACCTTACCTATGGGTATATGCTAAACACCGGAATGGGAAAATTGAACGGAAAATGGACATATGCTTATGATTTGGATTTAACGTCGGATAGTTATAATCCCAATGATTTTGGTTATTTGCAGCAAAACAACAAACTGGAACACGACATCAGCGTGAGTTATAATCTCTATCAACCGTTTAGCCGGTTTAATAAAATGTTCACTACGGTGGATTTATCATACGACCAGTTGTTCAGTACCATGGATTTTGTAGAATCAAAATTGTCCATTGAAACCTACAACGAAACCAAAAAATTTCTAAGCATCTGGACATCTCTTGATTTTAGCCTGGGGAATCATCACGATTATTATGAGCCCCGAGAACCTGGGAGGGTTTATATCCGTCCCGGTATTCACAGTGGATATGTATATTTTTCAACCGATTACAGGAAAACCTTTGCCCTGGATGTGCGGACAGGGACATACTTGGACTTTAAAAAACGCATGGGATTCTGGGGTTTTATCAGGCCACGTGTCAGGGTAAGTGATAAGCTGACACTCCGCTATGGTTTTGATTTCGACTTGGATGGTAACGATTGTGGATATGTTCCCGATACTACCTATATTGAGAAAATAGTTTTTGGGTTACGACAGGTCAATACCATCACAAATTCCATTGACGGAAAATGGGTGTTAAACAATAAAATGTACGTTGATCTGAGGTTGAGACATTATTGGAGAACGGTAAACTATCATGAGTTTTATTTTTTGCGGAAAGATGGATACGTAAGCGATCCGATTGATTATGACGACGATCATGATATCAATTTCAATGCTTTCAACGTGGATTTGATGTTTTCCTGGAACTTTGCTCCCGGTTCATACCTCAACCTCATGTGGAAAAATCAAATTTATGCCAGTGAGATTATACCGGAAAATGAAGTGTTCCCCTCGTTTGGTGACAATATACATTCGTTGTTTCAACAGGTGAAGAACAACTCAATATCACTGCGGGTGTTGTATTACCTGGATTGGCAGTATTTTAAGCGATAGAACTTTCCCCCCTCATGTTTTGTTTATTTTCCCGTCTTCCGTCTTCCGTCTCCCGTCTTCGGACTGTTTTATCATTTCTTTGCGGTTCTCTGCTCCTCAGCGAAACTCGGCGTTACAACCAGTTATACCGCAGAGTTACGCCAAGAAGCGCTAAGTACCGCAGAGAAAAGGAAGCAATGATTATGAGAAATTTCAATAACCTGTCAGGAGACCGGAGTCCGTAGTCAACTGTGAACTTCCTTCTTCCGTCTCCCGTCTCCCGTCTTCGGTCTTCGGACTCCCATCCCCTTTCTTTTTTTTATTTCTACACATTTTCGTTAATTTTATCCCATGCAAACATGGAAAAAATACAAACTGATTATTTTGTTTGTCACGCTCACGGCCGCAGTGTTTTCCCAGGAAAGCGATCTGAAAATCGGCCTGATGAAATACAGCGGTGGTGGTGATTGGTACGCTGATCCCACAGCCCTGCCAAACCTTATTGCCTTTTGCAACAATGAATTGAACATGCAATTGTACAAAGAAGCCGAAACGGTTGAACCAGGCAGCCCGGAAATATTCAATTACCCTTTTATCCATATGACAGGCCACGGCAATGTTGTTTTCTCCGATTACGAGAAAGAGAACCTCAGAAAATATCTGTTGAGTGGTGGCTTTTTGCATATTGATGATAATTATGGCATGGACGAATACATCCGGGCACAGATAAAAGCATTGTTCCCGGATAAGGAATTGATTGAAGTGGGGTTTGATCATCCCATTTTCAACCAGGCTTATAATTTTTCAAAGGGACTGCCCAAAATTCACGAACATGACAATAAACCTGCACAGGGATTTGCCATTTTCCATAAGGGCAGGATTGTGTTGTTTTATACTTATGAAACGGATCTGAGCGATGGCTGGGAAGATCCGGCTGTACATAACGATAGCCACGAAACCAGATTAAAAGCCCTGAAAATGGGAGCAAATATACTTGTATATGCCTTTTCTGAATGAATTATATGCCTTTTCTGAATGAATCTTTACATGACAATCATAGATTTCTTTACATCAAATAACCGTGCAAATCCGTCATATCCGTGTTGTTCCTGTTCTAAAAAATGGTTCTACTGCAAATTTCGTGGAATATCTTACCAATTGCATTTCAAAATGATTAATTGATACCGATATGTGTTCAATCCCGTCTATCGCCGGGCAAGTTTATAATTTGCATAATTTTGGCGGCATTTCGACTGCGCTCAATACATCGCATTTCGACTGCGCTCAATACATCGCACTCGGCAAAGCTCGAACAGGTTCGGCTCTGCCCTCGCTTTCATAAT
>CAZGPW010000269.1:0-10446 GCA_964527535.1 uncultured Bacteroidales bacterium | reverse complement strand
GCACTGAAAAAGCTGGATGGATTTGCCGATAAGTCAGCAGGCAAGTTGAAAGGGGAGATTGAAAAGTCAAAGCAAGTATCCCTGCGGCGCTATTTGTATGCCCTCGGCATCCGGCATGTTGGGGAGCACGTAGCCCGATTGCTGGCTGATGAATTTCAGGATTTTGATGCTGTGCGTGAGGCTTCATATAATGACCTGGTAAATATCAGTGAAATTGGGCATGAAATTGCTGAAAGCATTAAACACTTCTTTAGCGCAAAAGAAAATCAAAAATCATTGAAAGATATGCATAAGCTTGGTGTCGAAATACAATCAGCAGGCGGGCAGCAATCCCTGTTACTGGATGGACTGACCATTGTTCTTACCGGTGAGCTTGATAACTACACCCGGGATGAAGCCAAAGAGAAAATCGAAAAGCTGGGTGGAAATGCGACGTCTTCCGTCAGTGATAATACGGATTATTTGGTAAAAGGCAGTGACCCCGGCAGCAAGCTTGAAGATGCTAAAAAGCATGATGTCAAAGTCATTGACGAAGATAGATTTATGTCCCTTTTGAAAAATGGCAGCATTGAATGACTGCGTGTTACCCGGAAAATTATACCATTCGCAGAATCACAAAAAAAGGAATGCAATGGAACTCATATATACAGATCAGCAGGACGATATAAAAGCCATTAAAAATGACCACTAAATAAAAGTATTATGCCTGAATTACCGGATGTTGAGATATTTCGCCAGGAAGCGAATAAATGTAGCAACGCAAAAATAACCGGCGTCAAAGTCAGAGATAAGGGCTTTGTGAAATTTTCCCAAAAAGAGGGCAGCGCAAAACTGAAGGACAAAATCCTTAGTGAGACTACACGCAGGGGAAAGCACCTTTTGGTGTCAATTGGTGACGGGATACTTGCCATGCATTTTGGCATGACAGGCGAATTGCGTTGCTTATCCACAGACAAAGCCGAACCTGAGCACACAAAATTCAGCCTGATGACAGACAATGGCAAGTCTCTACATTACAGGTGTACCCGGAAGTTGGGTCATGTCAGGCTTGTTGATGATAAAGAAAGCTACATCAACAGTGAAGTGCCTGCTCCGGATGCCCTTGATATGGATGAGAAGGATTTTATATCTGCTTTGAAACGGAAAAAATCCATGATCAAATCCGCCCTGACCGATCAGGATTTGATTTCTGGTATTGGAAACATCTATTCCGATGAAATTTTATTTCATGCCCGTATTCATCCCCGGCAAAAGATTGATAAAATCAGTGATAAGGAGATTCACCGGTTGTACAAAAAAATGCGATACGTTTTGGAGATGGCTATAGAACGGCATGCCGATGTGTCTGCGTTTCCGGATTCCTGGTTGTTACCGAACCGCAGTGAAGGAGCATCCTGTCCGCGCTGTGACGGCGAGTTGCAGAAAATCAAACTGTCCGGCCGGGGTACCTGGCTTTGTCCGGAATGCCAGGAAAACATTTAGCCCTGGAACATGGTTTTCATTTCCCCGGCATTTTGTGGGGCAAACGCCTGCTGATCATTGTTGAAATATATGTATAAAGCCTTAGCTGATTTGAGCTTATTCAGCCGCATTTTCCAGTTTCCAAGTTCCTGCTTGCTGTACTTGTAATTGTACCACTCTTTTTTGCCATGTAACCGAAGGTAGGCTGTTGTGGAGGTGGCAATGACTTTCTCCGGCAAATCTCCCGGAGCGGAAAGCATGCAAATGCCTATGTCATGCGATTGCAGCATATCATAAATTTCATCATCAAACCAGGAGGCATGCCGGAATTCTATTATATGGGTGTATGAGTTGTCCAGAAGGGTGCAAAAATGGTGTAAACGTTCCGGGTTTTTGTGCAAGTTTCCGGGGAGCTGCCAGAGTACATTGTGGATGCGTTTTTCAACTGGTTGCAGTGCCCGGAAGAAATCCTCCATCCGTTGACGAAACTTGTCATCGGCTTTAAGTTTTTTCATGTGGGTAAGGTAGCGATGGGCCTTAAAGGTAAACCGAAAGCCATCCGGTGTCTGATTCAACCAGTGCTTGATTTTATCTTTGTCAGGTAGTTTGTAAAAACTGTTGTTGATTTCAACCGTATTAAAATGGCTGGCATAATAGGCAAGCCAGTCATCTTCCGGTAGGCCGGAAGGGTAAAAACTGCCTTTCCAGTCATTATAATGGTAACCGCTGCATCCAATGAATTTTTCCATAAGCTATGTTGTTTTATAAATACAACACTTATTGGTGCGTTGAAGTTTAGGTTTTTTTACCTGTTGGTTGCAACATATGAAAAAAACAGAAAGATTAAATTTCCCGTTGCAAACTGCAAAGAGGGGGATTTTTGTGTAAGTAAAATGTTAGTGAATGAAACAATCCCTTTGGGTGTTTTTATTCTTCGTAAATAATATCGGTATAATCCTCAGTTTCACCAATGATTCGGAACTCTGTACGGCGGTTTTTGGCGCGTCCTTCAGGGTTGTCAGAACCATCGGGGTTGGTATTTGGAGCGATGGGCCTGGATTCACCGTATCCCTTAGCTCTTAATTGATCTTCAGGAATTCCTTTTTCGATGAGGTGATTGACAACGGCTTCAGCACGCTTCTGAGAGAGGTTTAAATTATATTCTTTGCTGCCAACGCTGTCGGTATGAGAACTGATCTCAATGATTATGTTAGGATGCTTTTCCAGCAGTTTGTAAATGGTGCTGTCTATAGTTTGTTTTGCTTTATCCGAGAGCTTATAGTTATTATATTCATAATATACGTGTTTGAGAATCAGTGGTTCAGTTGGAATGGTATTTATAATAATGGCATCCATGTGAATGGTATCATCGTGAGTGATGTTTTTGGTTGATAATGAAAACACTTTTTCCTCGCGATTGAAATCTTTTACTTTTAATATGTAATCAATGCCCTGTTCAAGGTTAAACCAATACCTCCCCTTGTTGGTGGAGTCTGTTTTAATAAAACTTTCTTCTCCGGTATTGGGATCTTTCATAAACAATGACACGGGGTATTTATGAAGCAATTCCATGGATGCTGAATCCGTGGAACTGTACTTCACATGATCAAGGGTGAGGTTTTTTTCGTATTGTTCGCGGATGCTGTTGTAAAATGAAAGGTCAGTAATCCCATAAATTTCTCCTGTCAGCAAGATGCGGATATAATTACTGTTTATGTATTGGTAAATGTCATCACAGCAAGTTGCATGCCGGATTGATTTTCCTGCCGGCCTGTTGGAAACAAAATAGCCAAAATACCCTTCCACGGCTTTCGAAAAATACAAATCATCCACTTCAGAATTTATTGGTTTGCCCATGTTCTCAGGGTCTGAAAAGTTGCGTCCGTTTCCTCGGGATTTAAATACATCGTATCCACCGAAATTAGGGTATCCGTTGGAGCTGAAGTAAAGTGTTCGTGAATCAACATGGTAATATGGTGAAATTTCATCAGCCATTGTGTTTATTTTTCTTCCGCAATTTATCGGTTCAGTGTATGCTTCACGACGCGGGTCCCAGTAGGTGTACCAGATGTCCATTCCTCCCTGCCCGCCTTCCCGGTCGGAAACAAAATATAATAAGTCGGTATTGCGCCGTGAAACGCCTATTGCAGGCATTGTTGATGTAGCAAACGGATCATTGATTTCGTTATTCAAGCGTTCCGGTTCCTGCCATATGTTGTTTTTCTTTTCTGTTTTATAGATGTGACAAATCATCTTATTATCGTTGCCTTTGTTGCAACGTGTAAAATAAAACCGGTTTCCGTCGGGTGAAAAAGCACCGTTTCCTGTGTTATATTCACTTGAGTTAATAACATCATCGCCAAATTCTCCTGTGGTTTTCCATGTTTGACCTTGTTTTACAGCCTGAAAAAATCGCCTTTTGGGGATGGTATCTCTCATGGGATCAAAATACTTAAATTCATCCATCGGCAGGGAGGCATAGATCAGGCGGTTTTCACCACGAGGAATGGGGTTGAAATCAATGTGGCTGTGATTGATCTCGTGCATATTGTTAACAACGTAATTGGATTTTGTGCTGTCTTCGAGTGCCATTTTACATCCTTCAATTTCTGTTTCCAGCCGGTGTTTGTAATATCTAATATCATCTACTTCATTCTGATAACGTTTAAAAACATTGAATTCACGCAGTGCTTTTTCATATTTCCCCTGCATTTTTAAACAAACGGCTTTTTTGAACTGGGCTGCAGGGTATTTATACCTCTCTTCGCGAAATGCTTTTCGATAATAGGTTTCTGCTTCAGGATAATTTCTGGCGCGAAAATACAATTCACCCAGGGTATATAACATTTTTGCATCTTCAGGTTTTTCTTCAATGTACACAGATAAATAATCCACGGCAGTGTAAATATCCCCGGCCCTCATGGCCTGTATGCCGTAACGTTTAATTTGCCTCGCGTTCATATCGTTTATGTTTTCCTGGCTGTAGGCAGTTACAATGTTAAGCAGCACATATAAAAGGGTTATGATGATATTAATACGTTTCATAATCAGTATCTGTCACATGGGATTGCAATACGTTCTAATTCTTTTACAAAATTGGTGTAAACGAGCGATATTTCAAAAGCCCCTTTAAAATTAGTAGCCTGCCGTAAGCGGGATAAATTGATATCATAACTGATCCCAATATCAAAGCCCAAAAAACCTAATCCAGCCATAATAACTGCTGCATCCGTTGTATGAAACTGGGTGCGGAATTCTGTGCCGGCGTATATTTTTTCAAGCATGCTTTCAAGATCAAAAGAATAACCAGCTACACCGCCAATAAGGTAATCGCTTGTTTTCGTGGTAAAACTTGTGAAAAAATCAGGCCTTACAAACCAATGTTTCGTTAGTTTTACATCAGCGTAAGTGTTTACAGCGATTCTCATTGGCAATTTTGCTTCGTCATTTCTGAGGTAACTTAGCGACGGATTATTGATATGGTGTGCACTCATACCTGCAACAGGCGTAATTTTGCCGAATTGTTTTGACCAGGCTATCCCGGCATTGATATCGGGATAATTTACATTTTCATCCCAGGTGTCAATTTGGTTAGGAAGATCTGAATCAAAATACCCTGTACTGCTGTTGTATTGTGCCGGAAAAGTAAGTGAGTTCATATCGTATGTCTGGATGACATATCCTGCCTGGACAGCAAGAGAAATGGTATGGCTGCGGATGTTTGAAAGGTAGGCCATGGAAGCGTAAACTTTATTTGCTGTAAGGGCAGCTGCTCCGGATTGGTCATTGACAAAAAAAACACCTGCCCCGATGCTTCCTCTTTTAACCTTAAAAGGTTTATCAAATCCTGCAGAAATGGTTTTAAAGGGGGGGCCTATGCTGCTCCACTGGTTCCTGTAATTATTTGTAAACCTCCAGTTTCCATCAAACATGCCGGTATAAGACGGATTAACGTACAACGGATTCTTGCTGAATTGAGAAAAATGGACGTCCTGTGTAAAGCCCTGTTTTACACAAAAAAGTATTAACATTCCAAGTATGACAAAGTTTATTTTTGCCTTAAGCATAAGTTTACTTTTATTTTAACTTCAAATATAGTATATTTGTTGTTGATACCAATTAAAAAGAGATAAAGAAAAAAATGGAATACTGATGCAAAAGATAATCAAATTGTTAGGGATTGCTGTTTTATTAAATATAGCAGGTAATATATATGGCCAAGCCAGTGCCGGTTTTGAAGTTGAAGACGGTCAGGATTCTGTTTGTGTTAACGAAAGTGTTTATTTCATAAACACCAGTGACATTTCAGGTTGCTCAAATCCAAACAATGTTGAATATTATTGGGAATTTGGTGATGGTAATGTGTCATATGAAGAAAATCCCGGATACAATTATGACCATGCTGATGATTTTATTGTTACCTTAACGGTTACATGTGACGGTTTTTCGGATTCTGAAACGATGACGATTTATGTATTACCTACACCAATAGCAGGTTTTGAACCGGTAAGCTTCCAGGGATGTGTTCCATACGAACACAGTTTTGTAAATACCACCACGCAGGAAGGTGGAGGTACTGTTGATGCTTACCTGTGGAATTTTGGCGATGGTACCAGCAGTACGGAAGAAAACCCTGTGCATGAATACACACAGGCCGGAACGTTTAGCGTTATGCTTGAAGTTGCCAATGAGAATGGATGCTCATCAACCCACTATCTGGAAAATGCCATCATGTTGTCAGATACCCCGGTGGTAAGCATTACAGCTAATCCGCAATCGTGGTGTTTTTCCCCTGTAGATGTACAATTTACCAGTGACATTAACGTCTCTGATAATTTGGATTATACTACTGAATGGAATTTTGGTGATGGGTCTCCTGTTTCTGCTGAGGAAAATCCAGAACATGAATATTCCAGCAATGGTGACTATGACGTTAGTTTAACAGTGGAAGATGAATACGGTTGTACAGCTGTGGTTGATTCACTGGATTATATTCACGTACATCCCGTTGTCCCTGATTTTGAGATTTATGATTCGGAATATGTACTTATTTCGGATAATGTTGTATGCATAGACCAACAAACTTATTTTATATGTAACAATGTAGGTTATGATGTGTTTTGGGATTTTGATAATTCCCAAACAAGCGAGCAATTAAGCGTTGAAGTTATTTTTGATAATCCAGGTACCCATAGTATTACATTGACTTTAGATCCGGGTGGTGTGTGTGAATCGGATACCACTTTTGACATTGAAGTGGAAGATCCGCAACCCGGTTTTACCATTGATGACGATTTTAGTTGCAATGCACCCCATAGTGTTCATTTTACATCATCTGCAAATGTTGATGTTTCTGAATATCATTGGATTTTTGGTGACGGGGAAGATGGATATGGCAGTGAAATTGATCACACGTACAATAACGAGGGACAATTTTTTCCCTCATTGGAAATAGAATCCACTCATGGTTGTGTGGGGAGTTTTTCTGGCCCTTCTGTTTTAATCAATTCTCCATCAGCACTTTTCTCTATTGATACCACTGAAGGTTGTATGCCGTTAGAAGTAGCGGCAACCTATGACTCCCTAACCAATCCTGATGATATTGTGAATTTTACATGGGATTTTTATGCCAACATTTCTGACCCAAATCCGTATCCGGACCCATTTAACGGAGGTACAGAAGAAAGCCATGCTTATAATGATACCGGTATTTTTGTCATTGAATTGGTAGTGGAGGATAACAATGGTTGTCGTGATACAGCAGAAATGGAACTGCAGGTTGGAGATTATCAAATTCCAATGTTTGATTCCACATTGTATTCATCTGAAGTGTGTCCCTGGGATTCGTTGAATTTTATCAGTTTGTCTGAAGACTCTGCTTATATTGATTCTTATGAATGGTTATTTGGCGATACTACACATTGGCAATGGGGCACTTCAGAAGAACATCATCAGTATGATTATACATTCAACCAGGATACAGGATGGGTGCAGGTAGTGCATGTAGTGGAACACAACGGTTGCCGAGATTCGTTGTTTGTTGACTCTTTGTTTTATGTAAACGGGCCCATCATTTACAACATTTCATACCTTCATGATTGCGATGAGGGTAATGAATATTTGTTTGAGGTGGATTTGGTGGAGGCAGATAACTGGGACTGGATTATACGGGATGATGGTTTAAATATTATCAATCAACAGTTAAACACAACAGACAGTACAATTATTTATGAATTCCCCGGTACCGGTGATTATTGGGTTATTGTTGATGCCATCAATAATGTCACGGGATGTGAATACAGGGATTCTATACAGTTGCATGTTATAGAACCAGTTGCATCTTTTACCTTAAACCAGTCAAATGTATGCGCTAACCAGGAAGTCTTTTTTGAAGAAAGCGGCAGTCAGAACGCTGAAGAATTTTACTGGGATTTTGGTGACGGGAATAATTCCGGCTGGATGCCTGATTCACAAACAGCTCATACATATCATATTTATGGTGATGTTGACGTTTGCCTGCATGTAAGGGATGAGAATGGTTGTGTGGATTCTGTTTGTAACACCTTACATGTTGCCGGGCCTGATATTGATATTACCTCATCGTATCCTCTGGAAGGATGTACTCCGTATGATTTAACGATCGAAGGTGTTGTTCAGGCTGATAATAATATATCCCTTGGAGTTGTACATGTTGAAAATCAAAATTCAGGATGGTCATTTACGGATACGGTTATTGAAAACGGTTCAGATTCTGTGCCTTTTATTTTTAATACAACCTTAACGGAAGAAGGCATTTATGATGTGTTGGTTATAGCTCATACAGCTGGAGGCTGTAATGATACGCTTGAGGTTTCTGCATTTGTTGAACTTATTTCGCTTGATGCTGAATTTGTTGCCGAATCATTTGATGATCAGGACAGAGAAGTGTGTGTTGGAGACAGCATTGACTTTATTCCGGATGTACAGGAGGCTGGCTATGATTATGAATGGGATTTTGGTGATGGCACTCCTGTAAGTAATGAGATGCTGCCGGTACACAGTTATTTGTATCCTGGTACTTACGATGTCAGTTTAACGATCAGTGGAGTGGGTTGTGTGGAAACGGAAGAAAAAATTGCATACATTGAAGTTCAGGAAGCCAATGCTGGTTTTTCGGTTTTGAATTCGAGCAGTTCGTGTCCGCCGCTTGTTTTATCTGCCGGCGATGTTGTAGTGGATAACCCTGAAAATCCGGCAACCACGTATGTTTGGTATTCCGGCTATATGAATCAACAGGGAAACGGATACAATGCTTATGAATTTGCTTATTATGAAGCCGGGCAATATTATCTGAAACTTATGGTTGAAACAAGTTTCGGATGTACGGCCGAACATCAGGAGTTGATCTCGGTAGATGGCCCAGCCGGGGATTTGTACGTAAACGGGGAGGATGTTGAAAGCGGAGCCTCTGTCAATGCCTGTTTGCATGATACCATTGAATTTTCAATTGAAAATGGTGAAGACATAGACAGCATAAAGTGGACTTTTGGGGATGGTGCTACAGCACAAGGATTTAATGTGAGTCATGTGTATGATTACATGCCTAATTCAGGAAATGTGTACCGGGTGGACCCTGATCTATATGGTGCTGGTTGCCTGGATACCTTTCGTAACGTTAAGATTGTTATCCATAATGTGCAGGCAGCATTTTCATTTATAAACCCTGAAACAGGTGCCCTGGCTGATACTTTCGGATGCAGTCCTTTTGCTCTGGACCTTACCAATGTTTCTATGGGCGATTCCTTACTGTATAACTGGTCTGTTGAAGGACTTGGAACGCATAATGAACTTCACTGGGATTCTGTGTTGTTTGTCAACAATACACAAACGGATTCAGTGGTTGATGTCACCCTTGAAGTGGAAAACACTGAAGTGGGATGTTGGGATGATACTACACAGCAGGTCGTGATAGGTTATGTTCCCGATCCGAATGCAACACCGGATACCATCATTTGTGAAGGGGACGGGTTTAATTTGCATGCAGAAAATGGCGTGCAATATGTGTGGTACCCAGGTCTCTACTTGAGTGAAACAGAAGTGTCGGATCCCTATGCCGTGCCTGAAGAGGATATGACCTATTATGTGACGGTAACCTCAGCCAATGAGTGTACCAACAGAGATACGGTTGATGTGACTGTTCAGTATCCTGTTGTTAGCATGCTGGGTAGTAGCCAGGATACAATAATCATAGGAGAGTCAGTATCCAATTATGTAGAAATAGACCAGCCTTCAGTGGAAATACTTTGGTCCCCAAATACGGATATTTCTTGCTTTGACTGTGAAAATCCTACATTCTATCCGAGAGAAAACCGGTCATATATGGTTGAGGTCACAGATAGCATGGGATGTTTTACCGAAGTGCTCAATTATGATATCATTGTGGATGTCCGCTACACGTTGGATGTGCCAAAAGCCTTTACCCCCGAAGGGAATGTTGTGAACCGTATGGTTTATGTAAAAGGAATGGGAATCAAAGATTTAAAGGAGTTTGCTATTTATAACCGCTGGGGCGAAAAGCTGTTCCAGACGGATGATATAAACGCAGGATGGGATGGATACTATCAAGGCAAATTACAGCCGGTGGATACCTATGCTTACTATGTGGAAGCAGAAATGTGGGATGGCAGTATAAAAACGAAAAAAGGAACGATAATGCTGATGCAGTAGAAAAACTATTCCGTCCGTAAATCCCTTTGAAATTATCATTTTATCATTTGTTGTATTTCCTTCGATTACCGTACTGGCAAGGACGCTTATCTCATACCGATATGTGTTCAATCCCGTCTATCGCCGGGCAAGTTTATAATTTGCATAATTTTGGCGGCATTTCGACAGGCTCAATACATCGCATTTCGACTGCGCTCAATACATCGCATTTCGACTGCGCTCAATACATCGCACTCGGCAAAGCTCGAACAGGTTCGGCTCTGCCCTCGCTTTCATAAT
>CAZGPW010000268.1:0-1868 GCA_964527535.1 uncultured Bacteroidales bacterium | reverse complement strand
TTTACGGACAGCATGATGGAACAAGCAAGGAAAAATCCAGAAGCTTAACCGGATACATAAATGGCCATGTACATCGCCAATGGGATATAGAAAACCAAAGCTCAAGTAATCCTTATACAAAGAAAATTACGTTTGGCCAATTGTCTGTAGCACTACATACCAACTATGAAGACAATAGCTTATCCCATGAATTTGAATTTGCTATTCCTTTTATGCAGTGGGATAAAACATGGGAAGAAATCGAGTTCGAAGAAGGGTACCAAATCATTGAAGGGAAACGCATATTGGAATGGTACACAGGAGGGCGATACCAGTTAAATTACCATTTTATGAAAGCACCTGAAACATGGAACCCATATGTTGGTATGGCCGCCGGATTGACTTATCGTGCACGACTGATGCGCCCGATAGTTTCATTGTATTTTCCTGAAGATCACCACCAATTTAACCTGCCGGTTGAGCTCGTGCCGGGATTGAAAATTAATCTCAACAAAGATTTTGCTTTGGATTTAAATATCCCTGTTGAAATGCACCGCCTGACTATGGAAATAGACCATGTTTTAAACCCCAACTTACCAGTAAAAATGCAACATGAAACCCGGGCTTATGGTGTATTTCTGCCAAAAGCTTTTCACATCAGGTTTGGCCTTACATATCGATTTTAAAAAACATCATCATGAAGCGTTTCGTTTACATACTTATTATAGTTGCCAGCTTGATGGGCTGCGAAAAAGAATATGACATTTATCCCCGTGACACTTCGCCGGATGAAAATAATGAAAATGATGAAGCAGAGCCAACATCTTCTGACAGTACCCTCAATATCTTTGATTATTTTTCATCTACAAGTGTTTATGTAAAAGATTTTGCATTTGACAGCGAGGGAGTTGTCTATATTGCGACAAACCAGGGATTGCTTAAAGTAGATGGTGAAGATAATCACATGATTTACGATACCCGGAACACAAACCTTACTGATAATAACATCAGGTATGTGAGTATTGATAATGAAGACAGAATATGGCTTGTTATTGAGGATGCCGTATGTTTGTTTAATCCGGAGCAGTATAGTTGCCAAACATTTTCCCCTGATAACAGTGAATTTGTTTCCAGTTTATCTTCAAAAGTTATTTGTGCTGACAACGGAAGACTTTTTATTACCAACAGCAATCGTGTGTATGAATACAAAGAAAATTCATGGCAGGTAAAATATGACCTGTATGATTTTTTTGATGTTAACGTTTACCCTTATGTAAATCACCATACGATGGATTATCAGGACAGCACGTTTTGGCTTATTAGCTCCTATGGCATTGTATCCATTAGTAATGACAGTACCGCTGAGCGTTACCACACCGGAAATTCAGGCATCTCAGATAATAGTATTGAAGGAGTTCAGGTGGATGCAGACGGAAACCTGTGGTTCGAAAATGATTCAGGCCTGGAAATGTACGATGGTGAAAGCTGGCACCTGTACAGGGAGAATTACAATGTAGAAGTGTTTGATAATATAGTTATTAGTGTAGCAGGAGGAAACACCCGTTATGCCGCTGTGTGGGATGGTTATTGGAAACCCATTACGAGAGAGAACACCTCTTTTCCCGGCTATTATCATTATGCAGCTATTGACAATGAGCGTTGTATATGGGTATGTTATAATTCTGTTTTATATAAGTCAGATATCATCAGAGATTAACAGCAAACCGGTAGTAAACTGAAGTGATATGATTTGTTATATTCAGGTATTCTGTATATTGCGGTTGTCCGTTTTTGTTCATGTCCATTTTTAAGCAAACGGGAGTGAAAAATCAACAAATCTTAATGTGGGTGCATTGTATAATTGTTTATTTTTGACACAAACACAGATG
>CAZGPW010000267.1:0-12879 GCA_964527535.1 uncultured Bacteroidales bacterium | reverse complement strand
TTTAATCTGATTGTGTAAGTCCATGTTTTTTCCTTTATAAAATATCTTGCAATATAGAAAATATTTATGACAACATCGTTCTTAAATAGAGCCATATTATTTAGCGTTTGACTTTTTTGACCGGGGGCATTCATGATTGAATGCATCATGGAATAAGAATTTTTCTTATGCAGCCTGACGCAGGCCGGTATCCTGCCATTGGGGATGCAGAGCTGTTTGCCTGCCCGGCAGATTGACTGGCAATGAAATCCTGTCCGGGCGGCTAGCAACAGCCTGCATCCCCAATGGCAGATAAAGGCCGGAGGCAGAGACCATTATTATCAGCGGCAAGAGGTTTCCCGCTGCCCAAAAAAAACATGAAAAGTTCAAGGTTAACAAGCGTAGTTTTTATTTGTATTTTTTCAGTAATCTATCCGGATAAGTATGGTGAATCAGGGATCGAGCGAGGATTTGTGTTGGATTTAACAGCGGGATGTTGTAAAGAAAGGTATAAGGCAGGGCATAGGGAATCTCGGTGCAGCCTAAGATAATCCCTTCAGCACCCTGATCTTTAAGCCTGCTGATCCCATTTTCCAATATTTTTTTTGCTTTTTTGGAAGGGTTTTTTGAGCGTGCTTTGATGCCAAATTCTGCATCATAAACAGCTTTATGTATTCCGGCCTGTAATTCATCAGCATGTATGATGGGTTCCAACCCGGCGGCCTTCAGTTTATGGTAGTAAATGCCCGTTTTATAAGTACCGGTTGTCGAGAGCACGGCTATTTTATGAATTTCCGGGTAAAAATGGCTTATAAATTGAACTACCTCATCTATCATATTTATTAAACGGATGTGACTGCCTGCTTTCTTTAATTCATTTTTTATCACATTAAAAATTTCAGGTGCATGCATGGTATTGCAAGGAATACCAATTACCGTACATCCGGCATTTTCTAATTGTAAAATAATTTTTGACACGGCATAGGCCGGATTAGTGGTAGTTTTTCCAAGGAGGTACTCAGTCCGGTCTTCAATTTTTTCAGGAATGGACATCAAAGTTACAGGCAGGTGTTCCTGGTCTTTACCTGCAATTGTCTCGTTAAATATATTTCTTGCCAGGTCTAATCCGGCATAAGGGCCTACACCACCAACAATTCCTATTATTTCCATAAGCCATTTTACTTTAGTAACAAACACCAATTATCACTTTATTGCCAAGCAGTACATAAAAATAGTAAATCATCGGTAAAATACAAAAACAAGGGGTGAAATGATGTCCGGAACGTTCCGCACGCATCGGGTGTGCCCATTAGAAGATATCGTCAAAAAAAGCCATTAAAAATGTCCATTACACCAAAAGGAACAATGCCTGGGATGTCATATTTAACTTAAGGGGACTAATCTTTATCGCCGATGCGTGCATTAACCGCTGCCTGAATTTCTGCCTTTTGTTTCAGGCCGATGCCTTTCCATAAGGATTCCCCTTCCTTATACAGTATTAAGGTTGGTATGCTCCTTACCTGATACTTTGATGCAAGGCGCGGGAAAGCATCTACATCCAGTTTAAGCACAACCAATTTACCTGCCATTTCCTCGCTGACATCTTTAACAATAGGTCCCTGTATCCTGCACGGGCGGCACCAATCAGCATGAAAATCAACAAGTACAGGCGTATCTCCGTTGATGTGTTCATAAAACTGGGTTTCGGATTCAATAACAATAACACCGCCTTCCGTTTCCTGACTGCCTTCATTCAAGCCTTCGGCATGGCAGGCAAATAAGGTGAACAGCACCATTGGCATCACAGCAATATACTTAAAAGTCATCTGTATTTTCATCATTGTTTTGTTTAGGTTTACGTTTTTTTATCCTGGCATCAATTAAATCACCAACAACCATGCCACCCAGGCCACCCAGTGCCATATCATAATACCATAATTTTTGCAAGGGACAGGTTCCGGTAAGGCAGCCTACATAGTAATAATACAACCACCCCGCAACCAATCCGGCAAGTGTAAGCAAAATGGCAAATTTATGTTTTTTAAAAAATTCTTTCATATTAAAACGCTAAACATACGAAGGCTTAAAATGTTCACGGCCGTTTTTTGCTTACTGCTTTGAACCATAATCCTGAAACCATAAGAGCCACAACTAAGCCACCGGCGTATGCCAGGGTTGTATTCAATGCAAGGCCACCTGCATGGTGAGGGGCAATCAAAAAATACGTCACACACACCGTGGTCATTATAAAAGCAGGTACCGACAACAACCAGTGAAAACGTCGCTTTTTTGCAAGATACATTGCCCCTGTCCACAGCACAAAACTGGCAAGGATTTGGTTGGAAAGCCCAAGGTATTTCCATACGGTGGCAAAATCAAGCTGTGACAGAATGAAACCTGTCACAAACAAGGGAATGCTAATCATCAGGCGTTTCCAGACAGAGGATTGATTGTATGAAAAAATATCGGCCACCGTCAGCCTTGCCGAGCGAAATGCAGTATCTCCCGTGCTTACCGGCAACGCAATGACACCAACAATGGCAAATACCGCCCCTGCTTTTCCAAGCCATGACCGGCTGATAAAATCCACTACCCAGGCAGCGTTATTATTGTGTTCGGCCAATGTCCCATTCAGTTCGTCAACGCCGCCGAAGAAATTCATGGCGGCGGTAGCCCATATTATGGCAACAATGCCTTCGGCAATCATGGCACCGTAAAACACCTGCCGTCCCTGCTTTTCATTTTTCAGGCACCTGGCCATCATGGGAGCCTGTGTGGAGTGAAATCCCGATATCGCACCGCAGGAAATCACAATAAACATCATGGGATAGAGAATATTTTGCTCTGGAAAATGATGCCAGTTTTTTGCGTTGGATAGGGTAAATTCCATCAGGGTCATTTCTCCCGATGCTCCCTTGAATATCATCACGGCAGCAATACTCACGGCCATGAACAGCAAGGCTATACCAAACAGGGGGTAAATTCTTCCGATGATTTTGTTGATGGGCAACAAGGTAGCCACCAGGTAATACGCAAAAATAACGTATAGCCAAATGTTTTTTCCGCCGCCTGTTAACCCGGCCAGCAAGCCTGCAGGGCCAGTCACAAAAGCTACCCCCACAAAAATCAACAACAAGATGGTAAACACACGCAGCAGTTGTTGCACACTTACACCAAGGTATTTACCCACCAGTTCCGGCAAACTGGCTCCCTTATTTCGCAGGCTCAGCATACCTGAAAAATAATCATGCACCGAGCCCATAAATATGCAGCCAAACACAATCCACACATACGCCCAGGGCCCGTACATGGCACCAAGTATCGCCCCAAAAATCGGCCCCAGCCCGGCGATGTTTAAAAATTGAATCATGAACACTTTCCAGCGTGGCATGGGGATATAATCCACCCCGTCATTCATGGTATAAGCAGGAGTTTTTCTTCCGGGATCTGCACCGAAAAACCGTTCGATATATTTTCCGTAAAACAGGTAACCTACTATCAACAAACCGATACTGATAATAAATGTCCACATAACATAGAAAAATTACGATCAAAAGTAATCAAAACAAACTTCCGTTATTCGGCATTTTATCTGATTTTTGTCATGATTGAACCACCGGGGGTTTTATGAATCGAAAATTTTCAATATCTTGCGTACAAAATGTAAAATTATGTTTCTGGAAATACTGCTTATAACGCTGGCCTCCATACTGATGATTATCGGGCTTTTGGGCTGCATTCTGCCTGTAATTCCCGGGCCTCCCATAAGCTGGATAGGCATTTTGCTGCTGCACCTTACCGAACGCGTGCAGTTCTCGCTTGAGTTCCTCATCTTTTGGCTGGTAATTGCTGTGGCCATCACCATCATTGACAACATCATTCCCATTTATGGCACAAAAAAAGCCGGCGGAAGCAAATGGGGTGTCTGGGGAGCCGCTATCGGTTTGATTATCGGCTTGTTCTTTGGCCCGCTTGGCATTGTTTTCGGTCCTTTTTTGGGGGCCCTTGCCGGAGAATTAATGTACGCACATACAAGGAAAGATGTACTAGGCACTCCCACCAAAACCGATGCTGAAAAAAACAAAAAGGCACTCATCTCTGCCCTTGGTTCTTTTCTTGGCCTGATGGTTGGTATTGTCCTCAAGTTGATTGTAAGTGGGATTTTGACCTTTAAATTTGTAAAAGCATTGATTGCCGGGTGATATCGTTCTGTACCGTACAAGCAGCTTATTTTGTTTTTATGGTTCTACTGCAAATTTCGTGGAATATTTTACCAATTGCATTTCAAAATGATTAATTGATACCGATATGTGTTCAATTGTGTAATTTCAGTTCACTACCGTTCCTAAAATGTTGTGCCAACGAGAGCAGAGCCAAGCTTGCTTGAGCTATGCCGAGTGCAGCCAACATTATGCAAATTACATTGAACATCATCGGTATAATACAGATAATCAATCTATTGAAATTGTCAATAATCATAAATAATAATATTGAATATTGTAAACTTGCTTGGCGCCAGACAGGTTTGAACGCAACTTGGTATTAGATGTTTTGAAATTATTATATGCAGTCGTTGGATTATTCTGTAAAGGCTCTTGAGTAACAGCTTAACCCTGACCTTCAGGTCGGGGTTAAGCAACTAAAAAGAAAGAATAAATGGGCTTTAGCCCTGACAGTATAATTTTTTTGACGAGCGTTTATTTTTTCTGATTCTTAATTTTTACTCAACAGTAATAATTCAATCATTACCATTACCCACTAAGTTTGCAGTAGAACCCTTTTTATAATCACAAATATTTGACTAAATTTGCAAGGTTTAATCCTGTTCTGTTTTAGGAAAAGAAAATGTCAGATTACAGTAAGCATATACAAACCATCTGGAAATCCCTCAATGGCAATTTGCCGGGATGGACAGAGCAAAAAAAATACCTTCCCCACTCCCCCATTCCAGGCATCGAATACACAACAAACAAAACTTTACAAAAAGGCGCTGTACTGGCATGTCTTTACGAAGAGCAGGGTGATTTAATGACCATTCTCATAGAACGCACTCAGGACACCAGCCCGCACTCGGGACAAATTGCCTTTCCGGGCGGAAAATACGAACCTGAAGATAAAAACCAGGTTGCCACAGCATTAAGGGAAGCTGAAGAAGAAATAGGCATCGACAAGCAGGATATACAGGTCATCGGCACCCTCAGCCCGGTAGAAATTCCCGTCAGCGGGTTCACGGTACTGCCTGTTATCGGTTATTACGATACCATTCCGCAACTCAATCCAAATCCCCGGGAAGTCAATTCCATCATACAAACGCCGCTTATACCCCTGATAGAAAGCCTTGAAACCAGGGTGATCACAGTACGCAAACACAAAGTAAAAACCCCTGTATTTTCAAGCAACGGCCACATCATCTGGGGAGCCACAGCCATGGTACTGGGCGAATTAAAAGCCATCCTGCACAAGTAAACAACAACATCCATCCATTATAATGATTATTGGGGTGCATCCCCGCCATACACTTATCTGTGTAAACCTTTCCCCAGCGCATGACCAGGTTCACCACTAAACCCTTTTATCCAATGCATGGCGGGGTCGGTGTACGCCTCCAAGCTGCATTGCTGTATGCCGGTATCTGCATCCCTGTGGCAGGGAGTTTCCGCCGGTCACTCCTGCCACAGGGCAGATAAATACGGCATACATCAACACAGGCTTTCCGGCTCCCCCCTTGCACAAAAACATTCACTACAACTCATAAATATACCCTGACAATCTGATCAAAAACATGCAATTTGGAATTTTCCCTTATCATTTGTATTTTAGCCTGATGGTATAAAAAAAACAAGTATTATGAAACTGCGACTCATACTCTCCGACCAGCTAAATCCCACACACTCCTGGTTCAGCAATCAGGACAACAATATCCTGTATCTGATGATGGAAATCAGGCCAAAACCTGAACACATTCCGCAGCACAAACAGAAGATGATTGCACAGCTTGCATCCATGCGTTATTTTGCCGGCGAGCTTAAAAACAATGGACACAACGTTCATTACATGCATCTCAACGATACAGAAAACGAGCAAAACATTGGCTGGAACATCCTGAAAATTTTTGAAAAACACAGGATCACCCGGTTTGAGTACCAGGAACCGGATAATTACGATACGGATATTGAATTGAAACAATTTTGTGACGGGCTGGATATACCAACACAAATGGTATCTTCAGAACATTTTCTGACGGAAAGAAATGAACTTGCCAGATTTTTTGCCGGGAAAAAACGCTTCCTGGTTGACAATTACTACAAATATTTGCGGAAAAAGCATCACATTTTAATGTATGAAGACGGAGAACCTTATGGGGGAAAGTGGATTTACCTGAAAGAAAACAAAGAAGTTTTTCCTGAAAAAATGAGCGTTCCGGATCCCGTTATGTTTCATCACGATTTGACAGATGTTAAAAAAACACTGGATAAATCCGGTATTGAATGCATCGGAAAGTCCGGCGCACAGGATTTTAGTTGGCCGCTTACACCCAGCGAAGCCCTGGAGCAATTGGATTATTTTATCAACACCCTGCTGCCGGCGTATGGAAAGTATCAAAATTCTATGTCAGTACATAGCCATGCTTTGTATCATTCCCGCTTGTCATTTGCTGTAAATCAAAAAATGATAAATCCCGCTGAAATTGTAGAAAAAGTCTGTGATGTGTACAAAAACAAACATACAACCATCAGTTTACCACAGGTTGAAGCGTTTTTAAGAAAACTGACCGGATGGCGTGAGTATATGCGTGGCATTTATTGGCACCACATGCCTGAATACCGACACAAAAACCACCTGTTTGCAGAACGGAAACTACCTGGCTTTTTTCTGGATGGCAATACGGATATGAATTGCCTCAACCATGTGATCACACAAAGCATAGAAAAAGGTTGGACACATCACAACCAGCGTCTGGCAATAGCGGGAAATTTTCTCTTATTAAGCGGAGTACATCCTGATGAAGCAGACATCTGGTTTTCATCCATGTTTGTGGATGCCCGGGAATGGATACAGCTACCAAACACAAGGGGATTAAGTCAGTTTGCAGATGCTGGTATTACCGTGACCAAACCATATGCTTTTTCCGCTAACTTCATCAGTAAAGTCAGTGATTATTGCAAATTTTGCAGTTATAATAAAAGCAAAAAGTTAAGCAAAGACGCATGCCCGCTGAATGCGTTATACTGGCATTTTTATCACCGAAACCGGGAGCGGCTTTCGTGGATACGTCGTACCAGGAAAATTTATGAAACCTGGGATAACATGGAAACAAAAACTCAACAGGCTTACCTGAATAAAGCGGATGGCTTTTTAAAAACACTCGATAAATAGTGGCTATAAAGTCGGATTATTATCATAATTGAATAATGGTGACTACTCAATCCGAATTACAAGCACTAAACAGGAATCAATCCAGAACCCTGTCATTGAATAAAATATACCCAAAATGAAACATGAAAAACCATTTTGTCCTTTCTTCTTCATAATAATTGACACTGAATGACACAGGGCCAATAGGTGTATGATACAACAAGTTTGCATTGGCCATAAACCGGATATCCGGAAAAAAATCCGTGTAAGCAGGGGTAAAAACCTGTGGTTGATTTTCTTCCTGAACGATATCCCGCAACGGGGCAAAAGCATATCCCTCAAGGCGTAAATTAAAATCTTTGGTAAGGAGAAATATATTTTGTAAGCCGGCAGCAGCAAAATTATGCGCTCTGAAATTTTTCAAAAACAATGTTTTCGAATGTGGTGTCGGCATAAATGCAGAAGCAGACAACAAAGTTGAAATGTAATTCCTGTAAAAACTTTGGTTTGAAGCCACCACATTAAAATGCGTTCCCAGGGTATAATAATCTCCCATGGAAAAATACCGCTTGTGTTGTAGTTTTATCATACCATAGGCATGCTGGTAGCCGTAATCTGCTTCCTCTGCCGAAGTCGTTCCGGGGGTGTTTCTTTCCTTACCTCGAATATACCTGGTGTCTATCATATTATAAGCCCCGCTGTTAGAATACAATTTATGACTCAAAGTATTGTGTTCAAATTTAACATGGGCAGTTAACATATCAACACGCGTGATATCGGCTGTATCCGTTTGCAAAAAATGGTTGGTTTGATAATACTCATCTTTCAACCTGCCATAGGCACCACCGGCTTCTATTTTTGCTGTGGACCCGACAGGAAAACCTATATCAAAACGGGCATTGTTGTCATTTTGAATCAAATAAGCCGGTGACATGTCCACAAAAAACCTTGAAGGGTTGGTTTTAAAATAGTCCCAGCGGTTGCTGGTCATGCTTCCTTTGATGTAAAATGGTATTTTCCCCGGAAAATCTATCCTTGTCAACCCCTGGAATGACGTATATAACCTGCCAAAATGCATATTGGCATGCAGATACCAGGCACGGTTACCCAACAATTTATAATCCACACCAAAAAAAGCCTGGTTGATTGAATTGGAAGCCACATTTGCCCCAAAACGCAAGTTATATGGTTTTTCCTGCTTTACTTTTAGATGAAGATCAAAAAAACCGGTTTGCTTATTGTATTTGGCTATTGGCATGGCCGATTCTATTTGATTATCAGCAATCAAACGATAATAGGCTTTTTCAAACTGCTCAAGCGATAACAACCTTTTATTTTGTTTCAGGCTTTTTCGCACGTAACGCTTTTGCTGAATATTTACCCCTTCTATGTATATATTATCAATGATCAGTTCAGGCAGGCTGTCTTTAAATGTTTTCCTTGCCTGTGCCAAAGAATCCCTTGAAATACGTCTCGGCACCCTTTTCTTAATGGAATCCATAAACTCCATAGTGCTGTTATATCCCGTGCTTACCAATGCATCTATCTTGCTAAAATCCAGCAAACCCACATCTTCAAATTCATTTGCGATTAATATGCCATGTTCGGGCTTGATTTCATACTTAGTGTTGGAAGTCAGGATCATATTTTCAATCTGCTGCAACAATTCATCCTCATGCGCTTTTTTTATGTTCGATGCCACTTTGCTCCCGATAATCATACCCGGATTGAATTCCTCTCTCATCACATCTTCAGGAAAATTGTTGATGATGCCCCCGTCAAACAATAAATTGCCATCAATGCTCACGGGTTTAAAATAAAAGGGAAAGGTCATGGATGCCCTGACAGCCAACCCCAGGTCACCTTCTCCCAATACCACTGATTTGTTGTTATACACATCCGTGGCCATGCACCGGAACGGCACAAACAAATTGTCAAAATCATAATCAGCTACAGCACTGTATTGAGCAAAAATATGTAAAAACGCCAGGTCCATCGGCGGCGAAGCGATCAAATTGGTAGGCAAAACAATGGATAAGATTGAATCTTCCTGCCGGATGCCCAATTTTAACATATCGGCCTTGTCATCGTATTGTTTGTAATAATACGTGTAACTTTCATCGATATGCCCTGTGTACCAGTTGTAAAAATCCTGACTTTTAAACAGATTTATCATCTCCCCGGGCGAATAACCCATAGCATACAAACTACCTATAACAGCTCCTATGCTGGTGCCTGTAATGTAATCAATGGGGATATTGTTCTCTTCAAGCGCCTTAATGACACCGATATGAGCCATGCCTTTGGCGCCACCACCACTCATCACAAGCCCAACACGCTGTGCATTGACCTGAAAGCCCGTCACCAAAATGATCACAAAAACAACTATGCAAAATATTCTTCTCATATACTGAAAATATCACACAAAAATAAGGCTTTTATATCAAAATTTCATGCGCTGTTGTACCAATTTTTGATTCTACTGCAAACTTAGTGGAAAACCATGAATATCTAAAGGTAAAAAAAATTAGGTGTAATGTTGCCGGGAGTCGGAAGTCAGGAGTTGTGAATCCTTCTTCCGACTCCGGTCTTCGGTCTTCCGACTTCAGAATTGAAACTTACCGGCATTGCACAAAAGGATCAGGTAAGCAGTCGTTTAATCATTTCCCATTAAAAATGCAGTAGAACCCAATTTTTTAATGGTGGTAAAACTGTCATCTTATTTTGGTGATAAGGCTTGCATTTCCAGATTTTTAATCATATTTTTGCCATAAATTTAATCAGCATGTTATGTATTTCAATAAAAATATCAAATTTCTCAGAAAACGCAACAACCGCACACAAAGTCAAATGGCGGAAGAATTGAACATGAAAAGATCTACCCTGAGCGGGTATGAAAACAACATAGCAGAACCTGGACTTAATTCATTGATTCGATTTTCCGATTATTTCAACATTCCTCTTGATATCCTGCTTAAAGAAGACCTTTCCTCCTATTCCGAACGCGACATTCAAAAATGGGAGGCCGGTTCAGATGAATACCTCAAAGGAACCGGCCTTAGGATATTAAGCCACACCGTTTCAGAAGACAATACGGAAAACATTGAACTGGTTAACAACAAAGCAAAAGCAGGATACACCCGCGGATATGCAGACCCCGACTTCATTCGTGAACTGCCAAGCTTTCGCCTGCCCTTTTTATCAAGAGAACGCACATACAGAACCTTTCAAATCAGCGGTGATTCTATGTCTCCCATTCCTGATGGTGCCTGGGTAACAGGTGAATATGTAGAAAACTGGCTGGCTATAAAAGACGGAGAAGCCGTCATTGTGCTGACACTCAACGATGGCATCGTGTTCAAAATCATTGAAAATCACCTGAAATCCAAAAAAACAGTGATGTTGCATTCCCTCAACCCCGAATATGAGCCCTACCACATCAAAGCGGATGAAATCAAAGAAATCTGGAAGTTTGTGAATTACATCAGCCCCTGCTTACCAGAAGCCCTCCCGCCCGACTTAGATATTCATAAAGCCATCGCCAACATGCAAAAGGATATTGATGCGTTGAAGCAATCGTCTAATAAATCATAACCTCGCCATTAGCTTATTTTCCGTATCCGGGCTATTTCTTCAGCTATGTCTCTGTTTAGATTTTCCGTTGCCGGCACCAAAGGCAATCTGAGGTAATTTTCAATGATACCAAGTTGCGATAAGCATGATTTAACCCCCACAGGATTGCCCTCGGCAAACATCAGCCGTATCATTTTCAGCAACACGTAATGGAGCAGCCTGGCTTCATTCAAATTACCATGGCGTGATGCTTTTACCATTTCTGACCATTCGTACGGGTACGCATTGGCAACAACGGATATCACACCTGACATCCCCAGGCTTATCAGTGGCAGGCTGACAGGGTCTTCACCACTGAGCACCTGGAACCCCTCCGGCTTGTTGATGATGATGTCCATGGCTTTGTCAAAATCACCACTGGCTTCTTTGACCGCCACAATGTTATCAAAATCACGGGCCAGCCTCAATGTGGTTTCAGCAGCCATATCTTTACCGGTACGTCCCGGCACATTGTACAAAATAATGTCTTTGTCTGTGGATTCAGCTACCCGTTTAAAATGCTGATAAAGCCCTTCCTGCGACGGTTTGTTATAATATGGAACTGCCGACAACAGGGCGTCAACATGGCTCATGTCCTGCTGTTGAATTTTCTCAGTCAGGCTTTTTGTATTGTTCCCGCCCATGCCCAGCACTATGGGCAATTTTTTACCATTGATCTCAGCGATGTAATTCAACACGGCCGTTTTTTCATCATCATCCAGCGTAACAGC
The DNA here is from genome assembly GCA_964527535.1 of uncultured Bacteroidales bacterium. GTDB lineage: Bacteria > Bacteroidota > Bacteroidia > Bacteroidales > ML635J-15 > JAQIBY01. The sequence continues at coordinate 1,201 of CAZGPW010000267.1, read as the reverse complement.
TTCGGCAGTGGTTCCCATCACCACCAGAAAATCAACACCCCCATTGATGACATGTTCAACCAGTTTTTTCAATGCCGGAAAATCCACGGATTTATCTTGTTTAAAAGGCGTTACCAGCGCAACACCCGTTCCCTGAAAGCTAGTTTTTTGTTGTTCCATAATTTATCGAGTTTTTATCATTTTCAAATAACGTTCAATCTGCTCAAGCAAATATGTTTTAGGTGCATTTTTATCCGTTTCAATCATGATATCATGCCATTGTTTTTCGTTGTAATTACCCGCAATAAGCCGTGCATGCGATTTCAACAACACAAAATTCAGCGGCAGCAAATCCTCATCACACAAATTGATAAGCAAATCAAAAGGCTCGTGAATAAAATCCCTGGCCACGGAAGATACAGGCTTATAATACCAGTTCAGATCAGCCTGGCAATAAAACCGGAACGGCTCCGCCTGGATGTGAAAATCTGTCAATTCTTTTGCATCAACGTAGCCCAGCGTGCTTAACAAAAAATGCTCCGGCAATCCTTCAGAAAATTTCTTAACCGTCACAAAATCAGCTTCGGATTTGCAGTGATACAATATTCCCAGCCGTTTTATGTCATCCCAGTTAACACTAACAGCTTTGTGATGACGCTGTTTTTGCAATTTCCGCAATTGCAGTTTACCATAATACTTTTTCAGGCCTTTTATCATGATCACATCATTAAAAGAACAAATTTAGTAATAAATCCGGGTTCAAAAAACCAAGCCGTGATTGATAATATCCAATTTTTGTAATCTGTTTTTTTTGGGCAGCGGGAAAATGTCTGCCTTCAGGATGTTTTTCTCCGCCTTTGCCTGCAGTGCAAAAACACAGGCATAGCCGGCGGCAGGGTAATCCGGCGCCGGCGGGCTGCGTGAAATATACTTTAACCCTGAATTACAAAGTATTTTGCATAGCGAAAAGCTGAAATATACCCCGTTTATGTATTTTATAAATAACATTCGGGTAATTTTTGGCAGAATTTTTTTTTGAATATCGAATATTGAACAAGGAATAATGAATTTCGATGTACACCATCTGGTATTTTAATTATAATAACCGAGGTGTCATTTTTTCTTTGGTTCTACTGTTATTTTTATCATTCCTTTTTGCAGTTTCAATACTCTTGTTAAAAATTGCAATTAATTCGTTGCACTCTATTCATCCTTTTTTCAA
>CAZGPW010000266.1:0-1931 GCA_964527535.1 uncultured Bacteroidales bacterium | reverse complement strand
TTTTCCCATACCGAGTATTTCAAAGCGTCCTTCATCGTTTTTTTGCCCGGTGAGTGCTACGATTTTGGTTGTTCCGATATCGATAACACTCAACAGTGGTTTTGTATCATTATACTGCATCATAACTAATTATTTTTTTGAACATACAACCTGATTACTGTATTTTAAATTTATGGTTTTATATTTTTTCCATCCAAATTCTGAAAATGCTTTTTTATACAAGGCTTCCAGCTTTTTCATTTTATACGGATAATCATCCAGGGTTCCCAGGATAATCACATGGTTACCTACCCTTGGAACAAGTTCAAATTCATAATCGCTGTTTATGTAAACCTGTACAAGCATATTGCGCCACAGCGATTCCTGATACAAATACCCTGCAAGCTCAATCAGTTTTTTTACTGTAAAAGGATATTTCTGCAGTTTCAGGGTATCGTTACCTTGTTTGAAAGCCATCACCAGTGTGTCCGGCAAATGACCGCTTAATACAGGGACATCGGCAGTATAATTATACCCTGTGCCCATAAGGGCGTATTGATCATCAATGTAATAATGCATATTGGATTCGGTAATGATACGCATTACAGGGTTGCGTTGATTCACCTTTACAAATATACTTCCATCAAGCTGCAAAAAAACTTCAGCACGCTGTATGGCTGGATGAGAAATTACTTCATCTTCAATTTTTTTCAGGTTGATTTCCCGGATTTCATTTCCGGGCGGATACAATGAATCCTGAATAAGGATATTGTAAACATCACCCGTATCAACAAAAGCATGTTGCCTGTCAATCTCATAATGTATATGCTTACAAACATTCGAACGGTGCTCCTTTTTAACAAAACCCATGATAACAATGAGGTAAGCAATGAGCAATCCCCATTTTAAAATATCCAGTATGTCTTTCCATTTATTCACTTAATGCTGTTTTTATTGGTTTTACCAACCTGTCAATATCCCCGGCACCGAGGGTGATCAGAATTTCAGGTTTATTGGCCTTTACATATCCCGGTAATGCTTGTTTGGTGATATGCCTGGCATTATTATGATGCATTTTTTTCAAAATCAAATCTGAATTTACACCCGGAATTGGCAATTCCCTTGCCGGATAAACCGGCAGGATCAAACACTCATCCAGGTTTTCAAGAGATGAAGCAAAACCATCCGCAAAATCCCGGGTTCGTGAATACAAATGGGGTTGAAAAACGCCGGTTATTTTTTTCCCGGGAAACAACGCACGCACGGTATCAATTGTTCGCAACAATTCTTCCGGATGATGGGCATAATCATCAATAAATATGGTATCGCCGGTATTCAAAACGATTTCAAACCGTCTTTTGATTCCTTTAAAATTTGCCACAGCCAAGCGAAGATTGTCAGAGTTTACTCCATATAAATACGACATGGATGCAGCTGCAACCATATTTTCAAGATTAAGCCTGCCGGCCACTCCCATTTCCAGGTTATCTATACAGCCTTCAGGGGTATGCAAATCAAACCGGTAATACAATCCATTCTGCCGCATGCGTGAAACATAAAAATCGGCTTTTTCACAGTACAGGTCATAGGTATAACAAGATGGTGCACTGATGTTTATTGCAGTATCGTATCTGATTAACAAGTGATGCGGTGTTTTGGAAATAAATTCGTCGAACGCTGCGGTCAATCTGTTTTTGTTATCGTAAATGTCCAGGTGATCAGCATCCACCATGGTTACAATCGCCGAATTTTGATAAAGTTGCAGGAATGACCTGTCAAATTCATCGGCCTCAACCACCATTAAATTACTTTCTTTTCCATCAATGTAATTTGAATTGTAATTGAGGCTAATGCCTCCCAAAAAAGCATGGGCTTTTTTCTCACTGTATTGCAGCAAATGAGCCAGCATGGTGGAAATTGTTGTTTTCCCATGCGTTCCGGCCACAGCAATG
>CAZGPW010000265.1:0-13731 GCA_964527535.1 uncultured Bacteroidales bacterium | reverse complement strand
AAGGCCTTTGTCAGAAACCATTTCCCCGGTGCAAAAACCTTGTCCGCCTTCTCCTACAAGCTGGAATATAGCATCTTTCAGGCTTGAATTGTTAATACTGTAAATCTCTTCCGGACTGAGCTTCAAACCCAGTTTCTGCATATCCGTATAATTCATTTTGCTGATGTGGCCTGGTATCCACATGCCTTCGTCTGCCTTTGACAGTGTAATAAAGACAAACAAAAACGCCAGGAGTACACTTAATCTTTTCATAGGTATTAATTTAGTTATTAGTTGCGTTAAAACATTTTTTTAAAAATACATATTTAGTTTATACGTTGATACTTTGAATCTTAAAATTTTTTTAAGTACTTTCGATTAATTTTTAAGATGCATAATATCAGTTTTTTATTTAATTATCAAAAACCAATATGAACATTATTGGAGCCTGAATTAATGATATTAGTTATTAAATCTCAATTACAAATTGGCCAAAAACACTTTATTTCACCACCACATTGATGATTTTATTCGGCACAAAAATGAATTTTACCAGTTGTTTGCCGTCAATCCACTTTTGAGCTTTGGGGTGATTCATCACAGCTTTCCGGATATCATCTTTACTCATATCGTTTGGCACTTCAAGTTTAAAGCGCATTTTTCCGTTGAATGAAACAGGGTACTCAAAACTGTTTTCAATAAGCAGTGAAGGGTCAAATACCGGAAATTCAGCATCTGCAACCGATCCTTTATTACCAAGCAAATGCCAAAGCTCCTCTGCAAGATGTGGTGCAAAAGGAGCCAGCAGGATTACCATAGGCTCTAGTATTTCACGCTGATTGGCTTTTTGTTCTGCAAGCTCATTGGTTGTGATCATCAGGGTGGAAATGCAGGTGTTAAATGAAAAGCGTTCAATGTCCTCACTTATCTTTTTGATACAGGCATGCAGGCTTTTCTTCGCTTTTTCACCTGCTTCTCCTTCTGTAACGGAAAATGCGTTGTTATCATGAAAAAGACGCCAGAATTTTTTCACAAAACGAAAAACACCTTCAATACCGTTGGTATCCCATGGCTTGTGAGCCTCAATCGGGCCAAGGAACATTTCATACATGCGCAAGGTATCTGCACCGTACTGTTGTATCAGGTCATCCGGATTCTGAACATTGTACTTTGATTTGGACATTTTTTCCACTTCCCATCCGCAGATGTACTTTCCTTCTTCAAGTTCAAACTCTGCTCCGGAAAACTCGGGTCTCCATTGTTTAAATGCCTTAATATCCAGAACATCATTGTCCACAATATTAACATCCACATGCTGCCTGATGGTATCATAAGATTTTCTCAGTCCGTAACTGACAAATTTATTTTCATTTTTTACTTTATAAACAAAATTCGAACGTCCCTGAATCATGCCCTGATTTATCAGCTTTTTAAATGGTTCTTCCTTCACTGACAGGCCAATATCAAATAAGAACTTGTTCCAGAAACGCGCGTAAATCAGGTGACCTGTGGCATGCTCGGCACCGCCCACATACAAGTCCACATCCTGCCAGTAGTTAACAGCCTCAGCAGAAAAATATCGCTCCTCATTGTGTGGGTCCATGTACCGGAGATAATACCCGCTTGAACCGGCAAAACCGGGCATGGTGTTGGTTTCCAATGGATGCCCTTCTTCTGTTTTCCAGTTTTCAGCCCTTGCCAGCGGCGGTTTGCCATCTTCTGTTGGCTGGTATTTGTCCACTTCCGGCAAATTAAGGGGTAATTTTTCTTCGGACAGGGTATGTGGAATGCCGTTTTTGTAATATACAGGGAAAGGTTCACCCCAATACCGCTGCCGGCTGAAAATGGCATCACGTAGTTTGTAATTTACGCGGGCACGGCCGATATCCTGTGCTTCAAGATAATCAATCACTTTGCGGATGGCATCTTTTACTTTCATGCCGTTGATGAAATCCGAATTGATGAGAGTGCCTTCTGTGGAATCTTTGCTGTCTTCCCACTCATCTGTGTTCCCGGGTTTTTCCTCTTCAGGGACAACAACCTGTATGATGGGAATATCAAAATGACGGGCAAATTTGAAATCCCGGCTGTCATGAGCCGGCACTGCCATGATAGCACCGGTACCGTATCCCGAAAGCACGTAATCGGCTACCCAGATGGGAATTTTTTTCCCGTTCAGGGGATTAACACCATAAGCCCCGGTAAAAACACCGCTTATTTCTTTGGCTTCAGCCTGCCGCTCACGTTCTGAACGTTTTTTTGCCTTTGCAACGTAGCTATCAACATCAGCCTTTTGTTTAGCCGTCGTGATTTTATCAACCAGCTCATGTTCTGGAGCCAGCACCATGAATGTTGTGCCCCAGAGTGTATCCGGCCGTGTGGTAAACACTTCGATTTTTTCATCGTAGCCCTCAATACCAAAATCAACGGATGCACCCACCGACTTGCCTATCCAATTTTTTTGCATTTCTGTCAGCGAATCGCTCCAATCGATGGTTTCCAATCCGTGAAGCAAACGCTCAGCATAGGCTGTAATACGCAACGACCATTGTTGCATGCGTTTTCTTTCCACGGGATGGCCGCCGCGTTCTGAATACCCGTCTTTCACCTCATCGTTGGCCAGGACGGTGCCCAATTCAGGACACCAGTTTACCATGGTTTCGGAAAGGTAAGCCAGCCGGTAATGCATAAGGACGTCAGACCGCTCCTGGTCAGTCATGCCTTTCCATGCTTCAGAGCTGAAGGATTCATGAGCATCGTGGGCAGCATTAACAGCATCGCTGCCATGGTTTTCAAAGTTGTCAACCAGCACTTTTACAGGGCGTGCTTTTTGTTGTGAAGTGTCGTACCAGTGATGAAACAGTTGAATGAAAGTCCATTGCGTCCATTTGTAATAGGATGGATCGCAGGTACGTACTTCGCGTGACCAGTCAAAACTGAAACCAAGCTGGTCAAGCTGGCCGCGATACCGTTTGATGTTCTTTTCGGTGGTTGTTGCCGGATGCGTTCCCGTTTGTATGGCATATTGTTCGGCAGGCAATCCATAAGCATCAAATCCCATGGGATGCAACACGTTAAACCCTTTCAGCCGTTTATACCGTGCGTAAATATCAGATGCAATGTATCCCAGCGGATGTCCAACATGCAATCCTGCCCCGGAAGGATACGGAAACATGTCGAGCACATAATATTTAGGTTTGCTCTCGTCTTCTGTCACTTTGTAAACCTGGTTTTCCCGCCAAACCTTCTGCCATTTTTTCTCAATATCGGTATAATGGTATTCCATAATATTTCTGTTCTGTCAAAGGAAATTTTCGACTGCGAAAATAGCAATTATTTGTGAAGCCGGAAAAACCATGTCAGGCGTTTGCTCGACAAACGTTTTTTCATTAAACAGAAACCTTTGTTTTAAACAACCGGAACATCATTGCCTCAGGAAAGATGTTTCTGCCTTTTCCTTATATCCCTTCCCGTCCTTGCATGCCGACTAGCGGGCAACAGGCTGGCCTGCTAACAGTCAGTTTTGCTACATTACTAAAGAAAATATCCACGACCGTTTTGTTCCCGGGAGAATATTATCTTATAAAAAATTGTGCCGGCCTATCTTTAATATAAATTTTTATTGATTTAGTAGAAATGTTTCGATTTTTTAAAAAAATATTTGGCAGTCTAAATAATTATTTTATCTTTGTATAATCTAAGATAATTCAGATAGAGAATCTGGATTATAACAACTTAATTTATTGTATAATTTAAAAAAGGAGATTATTATGACAAACAGTGGAAAAGTTTTATTAGGCGTATTGGCAGGAGCTGCTGCCGGAGTAATTACAGGAATTCTTGTTGCACCTGCCAGCGGAAAAGAAACAAGGGAAAATATTTCTTCCAAAACTGATGAATTGCTTACAAATTTGAAAGAATTCATGAGTAGAGAAAAGAAAGAAGAAAGCGAAAAAGCAGCGAAAGAAGCAGCAGGTCCAACTAAATCATCCAAAACTACAACCTAAGGTTCGGATGTGAAGTCTGCTGACATGCAGGTTTAGTTAGAAATCCACCGTTTTACGGTGCCAACGCCGTGTTGGTTATTAGATTTTTACCTGCTAAGCAGACTTTTTAATCCAGAACTTTTACGTTTTGGATGTAAAATAATTATAGCCTGAATTAAAAGTTTACCATAAATATACTTAATTATATAATTTTATTTATGGTGAGCTTTTAGTGAAAGGCTTAACCTTTTTAATGATTGCTTTATGCTGAAAAAAATTGAAGATTATATCAGTTCACGCATTTTATTGCTAAAAATTGAAGTAACTGAAAAAATCAGTGAGACCTTGTCAGTATTGTTCCGGCGAATCGTATTGTTTATGTTTGCTGGTTTTGTTGTTTTCTTTATTTCAATTGCACTTGCATTGTGGATTGGGAAACAGTGTGACTCGTATATTATTGGTTTTTTAGCACTGGCAGGTGTAAACCTACTGCTTTTGGTTATTTTGTTCATTTTCCGGAAGCCATTGCTTGAAAAACATATCAAAGACGAAGTGGTACGGACTGTATTTAAGGATAATGAAAAGCAGAAATAACAATGCTATGATAAATAATTATAAAGAATTAAAACTGGTAAAGCGGGAAATTAAACACCGCATTCACCAAACCGAACAAGGTTATATTCAGCAATATAATTTGATATCAACTTTCCTGGATTTAACCGGAACGCATAAAGGTAAAAAGAATGAAAAAAACAGAAAGCATGTTCATTGCCTCATCTTACATACTATAACAGAGTACATCAAAGAACAAAAATTCTTAAGTAAGTACAAAGAAGAATACAAAACACTGGTTATACCACTTGCATTGACCCTTATTTCATCCTTCCTGGTAAAAAAATTATAAATCCCCCATTTTTACCCTGGTTTATTTAATGTTGCCCCCCTAACCCGGCTAAGCCGGAAAGCTCAAAAAGCAAAAAACAAAGATCGCTGAATCCCTCACCACGGTGTTCTGCCGGACAAGTTTACCGCCGGCCAGGGCTTTGGGATTTTCTGCCAAAAATCACACGAATATTATTGATAAGGTTCTAATTGGCGGTTCTAAGAAAACGCCTGTTTTTTTGGACAACAGGAACGTTGTTGCTTTCCTCAAACATGGCGCTTGCCTCGTTTTCCTGCAGAACAGCCATAGACAGCCAGGAATAGTCTGAAAAACCATAGGGAAAACTTGTAGGTTCAAGAAACAACAAAAAAAGTTTAAGTGACGCCGAGGCAGTGGTTAAGGAAATCCGGTTTTGTTTGTAAAAAGGTATAAATTTGAAACATTCCGTCAAATCTTTGTTACCTTTGCAGGACATAAAATTAATTTAGTATTTATCATGGAACTCAATAAAAATAACGTATTAAAAACATTGGAAAAGGTATTGTATCCCGGGAATGGGAAAAACATTGTTGAACTGGATATGATCGATAACCTGTCGGTGGATGGCAATACCGTTAAATTTGATCTGACCTTCGAAAAAGATTCTGATCCATTTATTAATTCCGTTAAGCAGGCTTCGGTCAAAATACTGGAAGATGCGTTTGGTAAAGGAACCATCAACATCCGGGGAAACATCACAGCCAAAGCAAAACAGCTTACACAGGAAGCCGAAGTGAATACAGAGGCAGGAAAAAACGGCCTTGGAAAAGTCAAAAACATTGTGGCAGTGGCTTCCGGCAAGGGAGGCGTTGGAAAATCCACGGTAGCTGTTAACCTGGCCGTTGCCATGGCTATGCATGGGTATAAAGTAGGCCTGATTGATGCTGATATTTTTGGCCCCAGCATACCAAAAATGTTTGGCCTTGAAGATGAAAAACCCCGTGGCAAAAAAGAAGACGGCAAAGAATGGATATTGCCTTTTGAGAAATTTGGTGTTAAAATGCTTTCTGTCGGTTTTTTTGTGGATAAAAATTCTGCGTTGGTGTGGAGAGGGCCCATGGCGTCAAATGCCCTCAAGCAACTTTTAAATGATACAGATTGGGGCGAACTGGATTACCTTATCTGTGATTTGCCTCCCGGCACCAGCGACATTCACCTTACCCTGGTACAAACCGTTGCAGTAACAGGCGCTGTGATTGTTTCTACACCACAGGAAGTAGCCCTGGCAGATGCGCGTAAAGGCATCGGGATGTTCAACACAAAAGGCATTGATGTGCCGGTGCTTGGCCTGATCGAAAACATGGCCTGGTTTACGCCCGAAGAATTGCCTGACAACAAATATTATATTTTCGGAAAAGAAGGTTGCAAAAAGCTGGCCCGGGAATCCGGAGTTCCCCTGCTGGGACAAATCCCGCTCGTACAAAGCATCCGGGAAGGAGGCGATGAAGGCAAACCTGCTGCAACAAACCTCAACTCTATCACCGGAACAGCTTTTGAAGAAGTTGCCGTGGAAATGATGAATCAGGTGGACATCAGAAATAAAAAACAACCACCCACTAAACGTGTGGAAATCAAAAATAAATAACATGGAAAAGATCAAAGAAAAAATTAAAAAATCCATTGAAGAAGTCAGGCCATACCTGCAGGCCGACGGTGGCGACATCAGCCTTGTAAACATCACAGATGATTATGTCGTGGAAGTTAAATTGCTGGGTGCATGTGGGTCTTGCCCTTTCAGCGTGCAGACATTGAAACTGGGCGTGGAAGAAAAACTTAAACAGGATGTGCCTGAAGTGAAAGAAGTGGTTTCTGTCTGATCGATTTTCTGAACGGCTGTTTTTTCCGGGATATTCCGTAATTGTTGCAATGCGCGTGCTCTATATTTCATACGATGGGATGACCGATCCGCTCGGCCAGTCCCAGGTTATTCCTTACCTGGCTGAATTAAGTAAAGCCGGTATAGAATTTCATGTGCTCAGCGCAGAAAAACAAAAAGCTTTTCAATCCGGAAAAAATACCATCGCATCGCTGCTGGAAAAGCACAACATCCACTGGCATCCTGTAACATATACCAAAAAACCGCCTGTCATCAGCACCATGCAGGATATCCGGGAGCTAAAACGCATGGCCGGCACCCTGCATAAACGGTATCACTTTAACCTGTGTCACTGCCGGTCTTACATCGCTGCTTTTGCCGGGGTATTGCTGAAAAAGAAACATGGTGTTCCCTTTCTGTTTGACATGCGGGGTTTTTATCCCGATGAGCGCGTTGACGGCGGCCTGTGGAACCGAAATAACCCGCTGTACAATATGGTATATGCTTATTTTAAAAAACAGGAAAATACTTTTTTCAGGGAAGCAGACCACATTATTAGCCTGACGGAAACAGGAAAAGAGATATTGTGCAAGCGGCAAAATAATGATCTGACATCCAAAAGCATTACGGTGATCCCCTGTTGCACCGACATAACGCACTTTAACCCTGACAAGCTTGATGCCGGGCAAATTGATGCCTTCAGGAAAGAAACAGGCATCGCAGAAAATGACTATGTGTTGTCATACCTGGGGTCTTTGGGGACATGGTACATGACAGATGAAATGTTGGATTTTTATGGCGTGCTGCTGGAGCGGAAGCCGGACGCCAAATTTTTGATCATTACAAAAGACGATCCGGCTCCCTTGGTGAAATTGGCTAAAGAAAAAAACCTGCCGGTGCATCAATTGCTATTCAGGCCGGCCGAAAGAACAGAACTTCCGGCGTTGATCAGCTTGAGTACCGCATCGGTTTTTTTCATTAAGCCTGTGTTTTCAAAAAAAGCCTCATCCCCCACAAAACTGGCAGAAATACTGGCCATGGGGATTCCTGTGATTTGTAATGCCGGGGTGGGAGATATCGATCGCATCGTGGAAAAACACAACACCGGCTTGGTATTGAATGAATTGAATGATGAAACTTCCCGCGAAGCCGTTGAACGTATGGATGATTTGTCAAATATTAGCCCCAAAGAGCTCAGGCAGACAGCAAAAATATTATTTGCTTTAGAAAAAGCTGTTAGAATGTACAAAAATGTTTATAATAAATTCGAATAGCTGATTTACAGGCTGATAAATGATGTTATATTTGCAAAAAATTAGTTGTGATGGATTGAATCCTGCCCGCCGTACCACTACTACAGCAGGTAGGTTTGACAGTTGAAAATAAAAAATATAAACATATGAAACCTCCATGACAAAAATTTTGACACAAACACGCATGATTATAATTAGTAAAATATAGACAAAAAACAGAACGCAAGTCAAATGGAGGTTCCATATGACCGTTGAAAATAAATTATAAACATATGAAATACGCTTTGGTAACAGGGGGGGCAGGATTTATTGGAGCCCATGTCGTTAATGAATTAATTAAAACCGGTAAGAATGTAATTGTTTTAGATGATCTGTCAGGTGGATACAAGGACAACGTTCACCCTGATGCGCGTTTTATTGAAGGCTCAGTTACAGACCATAAATTATTAGACAACATTTTTAGTAAATATGATATTGAATATGTTTTTCACCTTGCTGCCTACGCTGCTGAAGGATTAAGTCCGTTTATCCGGAGGTTTAACTATACAAACAATCTGATTGGAAGCGTCAATATGATCAATCAGGCTGTTAATCATAACGTCAAGTGTTTTGTTTTTACATCATCTATTGCTGTTTATGGCGAAGGGCAAGTTCCCATGACTGAAGATATGATTCCACAACCGGAGGATCCTTACGGAATTTCAAAATATGCAGTAGAACAAGATTTGGAAGCAGCCAGAAAATTGTTTGGCTTGAATTATATCGTGTTTCGTCCTCATAATGTATATGGTGAATACCAAAACATTGCTGATCGTTACCGTAATGTGGTAGGCATATTTATGAATCAGATATTGCAGGGAAAGGCTCTGACAATTTTTGGAGATGGAACACAAAGCAGGGCTTTTAGCTATATTGGAGATGTAGCTCCTTACATCGCTAAATCCGTTGACGTAAAAGAAGCGTACGGAAATGTTTTTAACATTGGTGCTGATCAGGAATTCAGTGTAAATGAACTGGCCAAAACGGTAATGGAAGTGATGGGAAAAGATTCCGAAATCAATTATTTACCGGCAAGAAATGAAGTTTTACATGCCTATTCAGATCATTCCAAAGCAAAAGAAATGTTTTCTATTAAAGATTACACAAGCCTTAAAGAGGGCATTCAACAAATGGCTGATTGGGTAAATAAACACGGTGCCAGAGAAACCTCAAAATTTGATGACATTGAAATTGAAAAAAAATTGCCTGGTATATGGCTTGAAAATTGAAATTTATGAAACTCCATGACAATTATTTTAACACAAATACGAATGATTCTTTACCGAAATGCGTTTGAACGATGGCTGTAAAAATAAGTTTCTCTGCGGCTCTCTGCTCCTCTGCGCACCTCTGCGGCACAACTTTAAAAAGTAACGCTGAGTACCGCGGAGAAGACGCTGAGAACAGAGGAAAGAAAACATAAACATATGAAACCTCCATGACAATTTTTGACACACACGAGCATGATTATTGCTGGAATTAGCAGGATCACCGTCTCTCTGTGAAATAAATGGAGGTTCCATATGACCGTTGAAAATAAATTATAAGCATATGAAATTAAAAATTCTTTTTATAGCACCATTATATCGGGGCAGATCACCCAGTCAACGGTTCCGTTTTGAACAATACTTGAAATATTTAAATTCGCAGGGCATTAAGTACGAGTTCTCCAACTTAGTTACCAAAAAAATTGACAAGGTTTTTTATGCCCGGGGATATGTGTTAAGAAAAATCTTTTTCAATATACGCTTTGCTTTTAAAAGACTTAAAGACATAAAGAAGGCTGCTGAATTTGATATTGTATTCATTCAGCGTGAAGCGTATTTTCTGGGAACAGCCTATTTTGAAAAAAGACTGGCTAAAAAAACAAAATTAATTTATGATTTTGATGATTCTATCTGGATACCCAACGTGTCTGATGCAAATAAGAATTTTCTTTTCTTAAAAAAACCACAAAAAACAGCGAAAATAATAAGCATTGCAGATATGGTATTTGCAGGCAATCGTTTTTTAGCCGATTATGCCAGACAATTTAATGATAATGTAAAAATTGTACCTACAACAATTGACACAGAAGAATATAAACCTGTACCTGTAAAAAATGATAAAATCGTCATTGGATGGAGTGGCAGCAAAACAACCATTCAACATTTTAAAATAGCTGTGCCTTTTCTGAAAAAAGTAAAAGAAAAATTCGGCGATAGGTTAGAAATCAAGGTGATTGGTGATTCAACTTATCAAAACACAGATTTGGATGTCAAATCAATGGATTGGCACAAAGAATCAGAAATCAGGGAACTATCGGAATTTGATATAGGCATCATGCCGCTGCCTGATGATAAATGGGCAAAAGGGAAATGCGGTCTAAAAGGCCTCCAGTACATGGCGCTTGAAATTCCTACCATCATGTCGCCGGTGGGGGTCAATACGGAGATTATTGAGGACGGTAAAAACGGGTTCCTGGCCGGCACGGATGACCAATGGGTTCAAAAACTATCCGCACTGACAGAGTCCCGTGATTTACGCCGAAAGCTTGGCAAAGCCGGACGCCAAACCGTTATTGAAAAGTATTCAAAGCAAGCATGGCAGGAAACGTATTTGCATTATTTTAAAGAATTAGCTAAATAAAATTCATACACATACCCGTAATGATGTCGGGATTTTTATTTAACTTTGAGCATCAGTAAGTAAAACGTATGAGTGATTTTTTAGATCCTGAAGAAAAAAAGCTATCCCACACCGACAGGGAGATGGAAAATGTATTGCGGCCACTGAGTTTTAATGATTTCAGCGGACAGGATAACATTGTGGATAACCTGAAAGTATTTGTTCAGGCTGCAAGTTTGCGTGAGGAGTCACTTGATCATGTATTGTTACACGGGCCACCCGGACTTGGAAAAACTACCCTGGCCAACATCATTGCCAACGAACTGAATGTGGGCTTCAAAGTTACATCAGGGCCGGTACTTGAAAAACCTGGGGACCTGGCAGGCCTTCTTACCAGCATTGAAAAAAATGACGTGCTGTTCATTGATGAAATTCACCGGTTGAGCCCTGTGGTAGAAGAATATTTGTATTCCGCCATGGAAGATTACCGCATTGATATCATGATTGACAAAGGCCCGGCAGCGCGTTCGGTGCAGTTGACCCTGGAGCCGTTTACGCTTATTGGAGCCACCACCCGGAGCGGATTGCTCACAAGCCCGCTGAGAGCCAGGTTTGGCATTTCTAATCACCTTCAATATTACAATGCTACAACATTATCCCGCATCATTAAGCGATCAGCACATATCCTTAAGGTTGAAATAGACAATGACGCTTGTCATGAAATTGCCAGACGCAGCCGTGGCACACCACGCATAGCTAATGCCCTGCTTCGCCGTGTCCGTGATTTTGCCCAGGTAAAAGGCGACGGATTCATCCGTATGGATATCACCAAATCATCACTCAAAGCTCTGAATATCGATACACGAGGCCTGGACGAAATGGACAACCGCATATTGACCAGCATCATTGATAAGTTCAAAGGCGGTCCTGTTGGATTAAAAACCATAGCCACAGCTGTGGGAGAAGAAGAAGGCACCATTGAAGAGGTGTATGAGCCTTTTTTGATTATGGAAGGCTTCATCAAACGGACACCCCGCGGAAGGGAAACCACCGAGCTGGCCTATGAACACCTCGGAAAAATCCCGGGAAACAACAAACAAACAAATTTATTCTGATCATGATAAAACATGCTTTTTTTACATCCTGTATGGTGATGATTTCCCTGATCGGCTTTACACAACAGGTAAATAACACAAATGTGTTACATTATAACATCAACATCACTGAAGTGGATTTTGTAAACGATGCCATTCATGCGCACACGGAACTCGAATTTACAGTACATGAATCTGCGTCAAACATGTACCTTCATTTGTTGCACCTCAACGTGGACTCTGTTGTGTCGGGCAGTGACCATTTGAGCTATTCGCACAACGATACTTTGTTACTCATCCTTTTGGGGGAACATTTGTCTCCCGGTGATGTCAGAAACCTTACCGTTTATTACCACGGAAACCCTGTCACAGACCCATCGGGATGGGGTGGTTTTTATTTTCAAAACGATTACGCCTTTAACCTTGGTGTCGGTTTTGAAGACGTTCCACATAACTACGGACGTGTGTGGTTCCCCTGTGTGGATAATTTTACTGACCGTGCTACCTATAATTTTAATATCACCACCTCTACTGATCACAAAGCGGTGTGCAATGGAATCCTCGACAGTGTAACAACTCAGATTAACGGAACCGATACAAGCCTGATACATCACTGGACATTGATAGATGAAATTCCAAGCTACCTGGCATCTATGGCCGTGGGGGCTTACGATGTGATAGATTATACATACCACGGCATTGACAGGGATATCCCGGTGCAGTTGTATGTGTTCGAAGGCAATACAAGCAGTGCAAACGGCTCTTTTCAAAACCTTGATACCATTCTTAACCGGTTTGAAAATTATTTTGGGCCGTATCCCTGGCAGCGTGTCGGGTACGTTGCTGTGCCGTTTAACAACGGAGCCATGGAGCATGCAACCAACATTGCCATCGGAAATGGTTTCATCAACGGAAGCACCACCTACGAGGAATTGATCGCCCATGAGCTTGCACACAGTTGGTTTGGAGATTATATCACATGCCATGACGCTGAAGAAATGTGGATAAACGAAGGATGGGCTACCTATTGTGAAACTTTGTACAGGGGTTTTATGGATAATGAAAACGCTGCACGGAATTACCGTCGCAATTCTCATTTTGCCGTGTTGGTCAAAGCGCATTTGAATGATGGTGATTTTTACCCCCTGAACGCTGTTCCACAGGATGTTACATATGGCACCACTTCCTATGAAAAAGGCGCTGATGTGGTACATAGCCTCAAAGCCTACCTTGGTGATGATTTTTTCCCGGCAATACAATATATGCTAAATGAGAAAGCCCTCGATGATATTTCATCGGAAGAAATGAGAAATATTCTTTCTGATTATACAGGCACTGATTTGAGTGAGTTTTTCAATTCATGGGTATTTGATACAGGGTTTCCGCATTATAAAATTGATTCTTTTAACGTCGTCAACAACGGCAGTAATTATGATGTTGAGGTTTTTGTGCAACAAAAAGGTTATGCAAGGGATAACTTCTATGATAATAACAAGGTGGATATCTGCTTTATGGATGGAAATTACGATGTGGTGGAAAAACGCATGGATTTTGACGGCAGATTCGGGTCACAGACCTTTAGCCTGGATTTTAACCCCCTGCTGGTGATGATGGATTATTATGAGCGATGGTCGGATGCCAGAATTGCCATGAAAAAAGTAACCAACAATACAGAATATATTAGTTTTAATGAAGCTGTTTTTAAATGCCTGGTAACCTCTGTTTCAGATTCGGCTTTTTTGCGTGTGACACACCATTGGGCATGCCCCGACCGTTTTAAGGAACCAATTCCCGGCCTGGTACTGGCAGATCACAGGTACTGGAAAATTGAGTCGGATATGCCGGATGGGTTCAGTTTTGACGGCACTTTCAAGTTCAGCAATTCCGATGCAGGAGCTTACCCTGAACTGGATACAGAATTTATCACCAACAGCCTTGATTCTCTTGTGCTGGTTTACAGAGCTAATGCCAGTGATGACTGGCAGATTGTTGAAAATCAAACCTTATCAACCATTCAAAAACAGATTGATGTGGA
>CAZGPW010000264.1:0-24066 GCA_964527535.1 uncultured Bacteroidales bacterium | reverse complement strand
TTTGGGATTTTGAACTTCATATGTGCTATATTTCCATAGACAAATTTAAGTTATCTTTTTTGAAGTTCCCCTGTTTTTTTCCCAGGGGCGAGCACTGATTATCAAGAGTGGGTCAGAAGTTCTGATTTTATGGATATGGTATGATTGCCATTTGATCTACTAACTGATCAAGGGCTTTTTGGAGTTGTTTTTTTAAGGCCAGTTTTAACATCATGTTTACATCTGCATGCAGAGTAAGTCTTGTTCTTGTATCGTAGGCTGCAACTTCTTTAAGCTGGATCCAGAACAAAAACGGAAATGAGGAGTCTTCAGCACCCCGGATTTTGATTGTTTTATTGGGTTCCCTGTCCATGATTTCCATGCCTATTTCCTGACCTTTGATCTTAAACCGGCAGGTATCCTCTGTTGAAGACCATCCCCCGGCATCCGGAGGAACCAGGCGGTCAAAATTGCGGAAATCAGAAAGAAAAGTGTATACCCGTTCTGACTGATATGGGATTTTGCCGGTTTTGCTGATAACTTCCAGTTTTGACATATGCTTTATTTTTTCCAGCTTGCCGGATTCTTACGCCATACTTTCAGGGCTTCCTCATCTTTTTCCTGAATGTACCCGGCTTTGATGGCTTCATCCAAAAGCGTTTCATAATTGCTTAGCGTAAACAGTTGTACCCCGGCATTGCTGAAATTTTGTGATGCCGTTTCAAAACTGTATGTGAAAATGGCTATCATTCCGGTCACAGTGCATCCCGCATTTCTTAATGCAGCAACAGCGCTGAGGCTGCTTTTTCCCGTGGAAATCAGATCCTCGATCACCAGTACGTTTTGTCCGGGTTTCACTACCCCTTCTATCCGGTTTTCCAGCCCATGTCCTTTAGATGCTGTACGTATATAGACAAATGGCTTTTGCATTTTTTCGGCAACCAGTGCGCCATGGGCAATGCCTCCTGTGGCCACCCCTGCAATTACATCCGGATCAGCGAAATTTTCTTTTGTTGTCTGCACAAAGGCATCCCGGATATATGTGCGGACATCAGGATAAGAAAGTGTTTTGCGGTTGTCGCAATAAATGGGGCTAAACCATCCGGATGCCCATGTAAAATGATTTTGAGGCTCCAGTTTTATTGCTTTAATTTGTAACAGATGATTTGCCACTTGTTGTGCAATTGATTCCATAGAAAATGATTAAAATTTATTATAAAAATCGTCTTATTTCTCTCAGCCTTGATGAAAAAACAGGACAAAAGGCTGGTATTCATGCTGTAAACATTTCAGAGATCAGCGATATAAAAGTAAAAATAAATAGGTTTATCAACAACAATAAAATAAAACATTTAAACATTTACGGCACAGACCCGAAACGAAGCCTTGAATTTGTGAAAAATGCCTACAAATTGATCCTTGCTGGAGGTGGTCTTGTCAAAAATGAGAATAGTTTGTACTTGTTTATTTACAGAAGAAAAAAATGGGACCTGCCAAAAGGAAAAGCTGAAAAGAATGAAATTCCCAAAACCTGTGCTGTGAGAGAAGTCTCTGAAGAGTGCAATGTAGATCAGCAAAAACTTGAGGTAAAACAAAAACTTGGAATAACATACCATATGTATAAACACAAAGGGACAACTGTTCTTAAGGAAAACCACTGGTTTAATATGATATATAAAGGCGAAAATGATACAATCAGACCTCAGCTTGAAGAAGATATAGAATTGTGCCGCTGGGTTGATGAAACTGAAATTCCTGAATTGATGCAGAATACATTCCCCTCCATTTATGATATTATTAAAAAACAAATATTATACAACAAAGAGATGTGAGTTGTTTGCATAAAGTTATGAACATGTCCGTGGCTTATTTGTGAATAAATATTCATGGGTTTGGCTGTGATGATTGTAATTAATTTCTAAATTTGAATGATTGTTGGTTGTGAGGCAAAACGGAGGTATATAGTTTATATCGTGACATATAATAACCGCCGGAGATTAAAAATATCAACAGATCAAATACGCACATTTGGATAATAATTTTAAAATATCAACGCTATGAGAACTAAAACAAATTTTTGGATTTTTTTATTGACTTTGATTGCTGCACTTATTTTTGCAAATGGTTGCAATGATGAAGATGAAAACGGAAATGGCAACGATGATGAATATGGAAATCCCCATTATGGTAGTTGGATCGGATTTTATGATGAGACATTTGAAGGTTGGGATGAAAAGGATTGTAATGCTGTGTTTTGCAGATATGAAACCACGAATTTCCTGTTGTACTCTTTTCTCAACAGCGATCCCGCAGCAGGTTTAAAAGGTTTATACAGCCTTAATAATGACAATGAAATGGTTATCTATCCTGACCATGTTTGGTCAGATGAAACATATGACTGGGATGAAAATGCCCAGGATGAAAGGATATTGCCGCTTGAATTCTCATCAGATGAAAAGACCATGACAATTACCACAACATTTGGAGACATTGATGTTAAAAAGTGTTCTCCTTCAGCACCTGAATCACTTGAAGGAGAATGGCTGATGATTGATCAGGATACCATTGCCTCTATGAATATCGAAGCTTCTGGTGCATTTTCATGGGAACAGGACGATGGATCTCAGTCAGGAACGATAAGCGATTTAGGGGAAATTGATGCTGACAAATATTTGCTTAGCCATATTACTTACTGTGATTTTGACGCAGGCGGTGATAGTGACTATTATGTGATTAACAAATATGAACTCAATGACGCAGGTAACGAGCTAACGATGTGGCATGGTGATGTGGAATATACACTGACGTTGAATGAAGAGGAAGAAAAATGAAATCTGTGGCATATTTTTTTTAATTGAAGCTGCAAATTTGTATGAGTAAATTATACATCAACGCAACACAAAATCAAGAAAATAATTCTCAAAATTTTCCGTGGGTGACGGAGAAGGCGAAAACAGAAATTTCGATTGTTTGTCTAGCAGATAGTAAGTAGGGTAGGATACAATTTCCCATCGTTTTTTTATTGTTTCCCTGTTTTCAGGAATGGCGATGGATGCTAAGGATTTAATATCGGATGATAAATGTTTAATGGCGGTTTCCGGATTTTCATCCATAACAACAAGCAAAACCTTTAAGTCTTTGTTATGCTTTTTTGCCACATTGGACAGAGGGCCAATTTGTTTTTGGCATGGTATCAGTTCTGTATGGTAAAAGGCCACGTAAAGGTATTGTCCCTGAAAATCATGCAGGGATATTTCTTTTCCCCCGGGGGATATCAGCTTTGAAGCGGGAGCAGGTGTGCCAACGGCCAGATGTTTGAATTTTTCTATTACATTGGATGCCGCAAGCCGGTGTTCATCCCATTTTGAAAATCGCGCAATGGAATCCAGACATGTCATGATACCTTCTTTTTTGTATGTGTCTCGTGTATAAGCATCGTTTAATCCTTTAATGATTACATATTCACGAAGGGGCATGTTGTCAAGTTCAAACATCCGGCTAAGTACTTTGGAAATTTTTTCAGGGCTCCTGGAGGCATTTATGGCATGTGTCAGCTCTTCACCATCAGACCTGAGCGCAAAGTGGTCGAAATAATCTTTGAAAATATCATTAAACAGCTCCATGTATGCCGGATTCTGGTAATATACACTGTCCTGGCGGAAATATTTGTTGATTACAAACCTGTGATTGCGTTCCCATGCCAGCCGCCGCATCATGGCATAACGGAACTTTTTCCACACTGAAAAATAGCTCGGATGATCTTGTGGAAAATTCTGGTTGAGTGTTTTTATGTCTTGCTCAAGGGATGATTCTTTCTGTTTGGTCATATATGCTTCAATGTTTTTGTTCATCAGGGTATCGTAAGCATATTCAAACCGATTAATCAGATTATTGATGTCAGGTTTATTGTTTGTTCTTATGCCCGCCATAAGCAGCAATGGTTTAAAATACGGATTGTATTTTTCAGCTTTGGTTTTTTCAATGTAGTCTGGAAGTATCAATTCGTATCTTTCGCCGGGAACAACAACAAACCACAGTTTATATATGCCGGTAAGGCAAAACACTGGTCGGGTTTGGTTTATCTCAAAATCTTGTTTGAATGTGCCATCTTCTTTGATTTCCAAAGAAAAAACAGGGGAAGTTTTTTCAGTAATAAAATCCTCATAAACAATAAATTCCAGGGTTTTCCCCGCATAATCAGACGCTTCTCCGAATATTTCAGACGTCTTGGCCTGTAACATAAAAATATTACAGGTAAGCAGTACCATTGTGAGCAGTACATTTTTTATCATTTTTTGCATTTTTGCACTTATGTTCTTTTCAGCCTTTATTGATTGTTATCAAAGATAATAACTTTTTGTTCCGGCAAAATATTGTTTCAGTGTTTTTTTAATTTTATGAACGATGGTACCTGTTTATTGCTTAATCAGTTTTTTATGTAAAACATATCCATCGGTAAACACAAAACGGATGAAATACATCCCACTTTCCACGGATGCCAGATTGATAACATGATTAGATTCCGTCAGTAGTGGTAAAGAAATCACCTTTCCATGGGCATCAATGAGTTCCATGCTCTGCAGTTTTTCATGCCCCGGCAGATCAATATACAAGCTGTTTTCCACCGGATTAGGGTAGCAGGTAAGAAGCCCTGCAAGATGGTGTGGAGAGTAACTATCCTCATGAACAACAGAAACCGTCCAATCCCGGGTTTGATCATCAACGCCTACCACGGTATAAACAAGGGGAGAAGAAAAATCCAGATCGCTTTCACCTGACACCTGGAGTTGATCATTCACATAAGCTTTGGCTCCGGGAGCAAGCGTAAATTCGGGACGACAGGCGGACAAATCCACTTCCGGCATTACAAGCAGTGATATCTGATCATCACTGTAATTTATATCTGCTTCTGAATATTGTTCAGGATGTGAATAAGTTAGAAAATCTGTGGAGGCATACTCCTCTGTATCAAACCAAACAAAGGGATGATCCACAGATCCTATGATTGCATTGCCGTGAAAAGCAATGGCATTGGAAAGAGCAAATTCAATGCTGTCTCCATCCTTCAGATGAAACACCAGAGATTCACCATCCACTTGATTGCTGTATATTGTGAGAAAAAACACCCCTGGGTAATCACCATCTGAATCAATACTGGCAATGCCCCGGCATTCATCCTCAAAAAAAGCACCCAGTTTAGCATCAGGATATGAGATATAGCTTCCGTCAAGTTTAACTTTTCCGGTCACATTCATTGAATATTCATAATCTGCCGGATTGACTGTCCATTCCTGTGCCTTCAACATTCCGGTTGACATCAGTAAAGCGATACTTAAAATTATATGCAAATATTTCATGATGAATTGTTTTTATTGTTTGACAATTTTGTATTGATTTTCCACCCCGTTAACAAGTAGTTTTACCGTATAAAACCCTTCAGCAAGCCCGGTACTGACCAGCTTCATATCAAATAAATCAAGCTGATGCTGTCCTTTGTCAAGCTTAATGCGCTGATTTGCTATTACTTGTCCGAGAGCGTTATACAATTTTAAATTGACAGTCTGTTTCTCATAAAGATACAAACTTATCTTCAGCTCTGTTTTAAACGGGTTCGGGAAAACTGCAATTTGTGTATCTGGTGCACCTGATTTATCAAAACTGAGGACAAACGGTTTTTCCATGCTTCCAAGGATTGCCTCTGCATCATAATATACAATTTCATTCGCATCAAGGTGATTAAACATACCTTGCGCCGCAAATTGAATGCTTTCCGGAGCATGACTATTTACCGTTAAAAAGAAACGAACTTCACCATCGGGCATGGTAAACGGATCAGCATATCCACACAATCCATTTTCATCATAAGCATGCACACGATACATTTCCGGGTTATCAATTTCTGCATCGATAATCATACACATGTTGGTTTCGGTATTCGGTAAATCAATATCCGTTGCCTCATTTTCAACAGCGGTTTTAAAATTCATTGATTGAGAATACTGCAAAACCCCTTCATTTGTGGAATACAAGACATATCCCTGCCCCGGACTCAGATAATTCAAACTTCCGATCCAACCTTGCAATTCAGAATACACTGCGAATTCATGTTGTGATTTTATGATATCATTATTTTCGGGTTGCAGTGAAGACAAGGCCTCCATCAAAGTGCTCTGGCTTGCTTTTGGATACCCTATCCAGTTCCAGCCGGCAACAATTGGTATCTCAATGGTATCGGGTATCACGCGATATCCCTCCATGGAAAATTCCTGCGCGTTTGAAACCTGCATCTTGTATGATGATAAAATATCCAGTGAATCCAACGATCCGGCCCACTGCATGTTGTCCTGAACCTGGGCAAACAAGCTTTGAGATTTAATGAAATCGCCGGTTTCATAGAGCAGGTTTTCAAAAGCCGTATTTAAATCACCGAAATGGCTGGCATACACATTAAAAGACACCCAATTCCATCCTTCATGCAATGCAATGGTTTGCTCCACATAATTGGTTGCATTAATTGCAAGTGGCTCCTCCACGTTTCCATATATTTCGTTTTCATTAAATGTCAGTGCCGGCGTCACATTTACATACACATTTCCGGTGCTTGCATCATATACCTTAAAACTCATTTGTTCGCCGGATTCGTTGGCATAAACATTCATAAATAACAGATATGCATCCATGTTATCAAGGTATTCGGGCTGCGCAACACCACGACATTCATCGTCAACAAAAATTCCGACAATATCGCTGGTATCGGTTGAAAGCACATCGCTAATGCTCAATTGACCGATAATACTTGCTGTTTGAGAAAAGTTTTCGGGGTTCACTGTCCAATCCGGAGCATGTCCTTTGACTTTCACATTGATATCCAATCGTTCATTATATTCCATGGATGCTGATAAATTCAAATCCCGTTGATAGGTTCCGATATTCAATTCCGGCAGGATTCGGATTTCTATTTCTTCGGTTTCTAATGGTGAAAGAACCCCAGAGGATGGCTGTACTTCCATCCAGGCAGGAATGTTTGAGATACTCCATGATTCGTTCACTCCACTTTGATTCCTCACATTTACAGTCAGTTCCAATTCTTCATCCACAAATTTTTCAAGGTTCAGTTCCTGTACATCCCAGATAACCTGATTTTGGTCAATAAAGGCTGTCCAGGTTACGGTTGAAGGCATCACATTTCCATTCATGTCTTTCACATTTTTTATGGAAACATCAATAATTTGGTTTTCAATTTCACCGGCATCTTCATTCAAATCAATCACAACTTCATCGTCATTAATTACAAGGTTATGATGCATAAGGATCTCGGGTTTTTGCAGCTTTATATTCGGACTTTCCGGAGAAAAATACTGATTTTCAATGGCAGGGTTATCAGCAATGCCTGTCGTATCCTGCGTGAAATTCTCGTTGCTTTCATTTGATATTGACGGGTCTTCAATGGTCACATCTTCAAAGGGGAAATATGCTTTAAGGCCCATCTCATCACCAATAAGGGAATGATTCATATAGCGTTGAATCTGTGGCTGACGACGTGCCGCATTCCAAACCCGGATTTCATCCAGATACCCTGTCAGATAGTGATCAAAATAGTCAGTCATTCCATAATTGTACCAGCGAGCTCCAAAGACAAGATTTGTAGCAGCAAATCCTCCGAAATTACTGACCGGGTGTGTTTCTATAAGTTCGCCATCAAAATACACACTCAAATATCCGATGCGATTAAGGCTCATGGCAAAATGATGCCAGTTATTGTCCAATACATTTTCTGCATCAATGCTGATGTTTTGCTCATTGTTTTGTATGCCGATTTCACCCTCAGCGGTTGCAAACACATTCCAGGCATTTTGATTCGGAGACATTACCGGATAACCATTAGACATCAGACTTACCGTATCAAGCGGCATGCCTGTTTTAAACCAGAACTCTACGGTAAAATCAGTTTCATCATCGAACATCATGGAAGCGCTTGGTATATTCAGCGCATTATCTCCTTCAAAATGCACGGTTTTCCCGTCGCGGCTTACTTGCCATGTGGCGTTCAGCTCAGCATTTCTGCCAAAAGCAATATCATGAGCAATCGCTCCGTGTGCATCTGTCATTGGCCACAAAGAGTATAAACCGGATTCATATCCGCTTAAAACCAACGACTTTTCAGAAGCACTGGTCATACCCGAGCGCGCATAATTCCAAATTCTGAATTCGTGCATATTTCCATTGAATGCTGAGCTATCGTTTGGGTTAAAAGCTAAATACAGACTTCCTTCAAGTGATGAATACATATCAAACTCAGTAAATTCGGGCTCACCGGCTGCTCCACTTTGGAGTTGCATTGTCACGCCTGACTCAGTGTTTTCATCGCCACTTGAATAGGCAATGGCTACAAAGGCAAAATCATCTTCAGGGAGGCAAGCGTTGGAGGAGGTGATTGTTTGACCGTCCATTGTCATTTTAAGATGATTATTTGCATCGAAACCAATCCATAGCCCGCCATTATCAACATCTCCCATACAGATCAAGGGTTCAGCTCCGGTTTGATTTCGTTTTACCCAAAACTCAAGTGTAAAATCCGTATGATCAAGATTAAGATGATTGATTTTCATAAAATCATCATCTCCATCAAATAAAACAGAGGCATCATGTAATAAATACTGATTATCAAGCAGGTCTGTACCGTTTTTCATACCACGCAAGGAGATATAGCTTTCTGAGCCAAATTGGCCGAAATTGTACAGTTCTCCTGAATTGATCGTTTCATTAAACTTTATCATGATATCCTCCCCGAAGGACAAAATGCCATCGGAGGGTTGTGGCGTACCAAAAGGACGAGGTGTCACCCTGTCAATCAGCCCGTTATAATGATCTGTTTCATAAACAGAGCCATCAGAGCAGGTGCTGGTCAGGAAAAGCGTATAATTCCCGTCGTTTAAGCTTGCAACATCCCAATCAAAACTGACTTGAGACTGTCCGTCAATGTAAATTTTATTGCCTGTATAACTTGCCCAGTCGGTATTTATCGTATCGTTATAAAGCACCATGGCTGTACTTGGTGAAGCACCTGATTGCTGATACTGAAAATACACTTTTTCGAAATTATCCTGATTGATATTGTAGCCCGTAATTGTAATGGGCATCACATCGTTATCGTAAACATTTACAATCCAGTTATCATCAACATTTCCAAAATCAACCTGAGTACAAACCGGGATAAAATGGGCGGAAAAAGAAACGGTATCCGCAATGTCCGGAAAATTATCGTCCGGATCGTATTGACAAGATGAATGTAGAATGAGTTGCAAATCATCAAATTCCATAGCAGAAGAGGCACCACGCTCAACTGTCAATGTTTTTGTAAGCGTCTGTCCTGCCGGCACAAAGAAAGAGCGATTGGGGCTCAGTCCGTCAACGCGGAGATTAGCACCATGTGGATTTGACGCTTCATCAACTTGCATCTCATAAGTTATATCAGCACCAGTAGGGCTTTCGTTCATTAATTTCAGTTCAAAAACAGCAGGACTACCATCCGGCACATTGATAACCGTTGCCGGCTCAACTTCAAGTTTAGGGGCTTCGTGGTTTTGTGTTCCGGGATGCAGCACGTAGGGTTCATGGGATACCGAGTCGATGTAAAAGACTGTGGTCTCGGGTCCTTCATACGGACAACGTGACTGTCCGCCCATGATGCGAAACATTGGAGATGCACCTTGTAAACCAAAGTAAACTTCACTGTTTTCTGTTTCATCGGCATAATGATTCATGACATACATGTATCCGGCAGCCGTTCCCAGTGTATAAGCCATCGAAAAAGCTTGTCCTGCCAACGGATTTACCAGCTGGGACAAAGCCTGGCTAATCAGGAATGATGCCCCGGCACCGATACCTGTTCCCAGCCCTAGATTTTCCATGTTATAACCGGCATCTTCAAAATTATTGGCACTCAAAAAGGATTCTTTTCCTTCAGCAAGCGTTCCCTGGTTGTAAGTCATCACATCCATGCTGTAATAGTCTCCCTGGTTGGAGTCATCAATCACATATTTCCATTTCATGGATTTCTCCTCGCTTTCCGTAGTGGAAATGCTTTGGTCAACATTTTTATAGGTTTGGCTGTAAGTAACCAGACCTGTGTTATTGATAGAAAATCCTGTTTCTGCTCCGCCAAACAATTCAAATCGATAAAAATACTCTTTGGTTGAGTATGAAGATGTTGTCATGGAGGTTTCATTGGTATATGCTCCGGCATTGCCATCGAAAGAAATATTTTCGACCATGTCCATATCGTCTGCCAACTTGGATGCTTCATTAAAAGCAATGGTTTGCATCCACAAGCTTATTTGCTGGTTAAGCATGGCTACTGAATCAATGCCATCACCAAGGTATGCATAGCTTGGCAAGGTATCATTTGTAATGGACACTGTATCTGACTCCCACACCGGATTGTCATTATCAAAACCATAGAAAAGATGATCAGAAGGCATATGGCTTTCGTACTCAGATGTGCTCAATAAGTTATAAATCAGATCCCGGTAAGTTGGCAGTAATGAATTGAGAATATGATCCTGCGAATAAATAAAGAATGTACTTGAAGTGTCGTCTGTAACAGCAAATCCCGGACGCTTGCCGATTGAAAAACCGGCAGTTGTATCGGATAATTCGTCATCTTCCAGATAATCCAGACCTGAACCGGTACAATAAGATGTTGGATAGATTTTCAGGTTTTCTGTTTCTGTAAAAAAGAGATTGACAGATTTCCCGATATACACATCTGCCATGCTGCCAACACCGTTGGGATCAGCACTTGTGGAATAGGTCTGGTGGAATTCATATGTCTCCATAAATTCTCCGGAATCATCCACCCATGAAGTTGTTGAAATACCGGCATTGATGTCCGATTGCACTTCGCTTGTAAATACCGGGCCGGCAAGGCCTCCACCGGCTTCAAATTTCACACCACGCATCAGTACGTTATCATAATCTGATGTACCTCCCATGTTAAAGCTGTATTTTCTTCCG
This sequence comes from uncultured Bacteroidales bacterium, assembly GCA_964527535.1. Taxonomy (GTDB): domain Bacteria; phylum Bacteroidota; class Bacteroidia; order Bacteroidales; family ML635J-15; genus JAQIBY01. Next base: position 13,071 of record CAZGPW010000264.1, on the reverse strand, counting down.
GCACTAAAAGAGCTTCCTTGCTCAAGCATGGTATAGCTTCTGTCTCCGGGAGGGTCACGTAAAATAAATTTGGGGACTTCAGGTCCGTAGGTTACATAATTCACGCCACCGGCATCCACCCCGCCAAGTACATAAGCACGGTAAACATCACCACCATTCCAGGCAACATTGAAATTCCCGGCCTGTGCTGTAATTGTCATGGTTTTTGTAAAAGATGTCTGATCGGCAGTATTCATATTCATGTTTGGCAAACCAACACGAAATCCCTGATAATCGGACACTTTGCCATTATAATCTGTTGCAAACTGGTGGGCAGGTTCGTTGATTTCAAGGTTGTTGATGATGGTGACATCTGCACCTTCAACCGGTACTGTATCGTATTCAGGCGTACCCGAATCATGATTTGTATAAATGGCCTCAACTTTAATCTCCACAGGATACGTATTCCCCATGATGAACACCGGGTAGGCAAAGGGACTGTTGTTGATTAAATCAATGGTATCAACTTCTTCACTGTCCTGATGTTGATAATGGTATTCTGTTTCTCCTGCCAATGGTTCGTCATTGCCATTAGACAACAGCACCGTCGGTTCATTGTAATAAATGAAATTTCGCTTGTAATGATAGTTAAAGGTATCGATTTCCTGCATCAGTACAGTGTCTTCGTCCACAATGCTTTCCGTGTAAACCGTATCCGTTTCGGTTTGCACTTCAGGGATTTCCGTCATATCAATCACACCCAGGTCAAGATTATCCATTTCGTAATGATCATTGAATACAGAATCAATTTTATATGCTGCAGGAATCATTTGAATGACATATTCACCACTAACACTATCGGTTTGTATTTCAATTCTGGAGGAAGAAATATCAGGATCGGGATTGATGTCATATCCCATTTCATTTTTGAATACAATTGTTCCCTGTCCGATGTTGTTTGCTGAACTGCTGAATCCCAGCTTTTTATCTCCTTCGACATCGCCTCCTGCAAAGCGTCCTGCCAGCACCACTTTTGTGGAATCGTAGAAGGTCTGCAGCGATACATCAGATTGAAAATTGAAAGTCGGATATTCATCTGTTGCGGTTGGGTGAGGCCATTGTCCATTGTGTTCAAGCCCATGCCCATCTTTTTTTACCGTAACAAAATGCTGCCCGATAGGTACTGAAATCTCAAACAAACCATATTCGTCTGTTTGTACAGGATGTCCACCGGCATCAAATTGCTGTTGATTATCAATATAAACATCAGCGCCTTCAACAGGTAAATTCGTTCCGCTGTACAACACATTCCCCGAGAAACTGAATGCCGATTGATCAATAAAATCCACGTTATTATGCACGGGGGCATTGTCGCCGATGAAAAGTTCAACATTTGCCGGATCAAACTCATGAAGAGGTTTGTAGGGAGTTACTTTAAAAATATTTCCTCCATCGGAATAAGCAATACCACGCACAGAATAATTTCCATTTTGATCGGTAATACCGGAAGGTCGTAGCTGTTCAGCCGAAGGAACTTCATCAGACCAGGCAGGGAAAATTGCGGGGTCTGTAATTAAGTCCATGTCATTTTTATTAAACTCTGATCCGGTTTTTGACACGTCATAAGCACTGTAACCAAAACCTTCATCAAAACGGTAATAACCAAACATGCCCTCTTCGTTACCAACAAGTACACGTTTATAATCACGATGGATTTCTTCTCCTGACTTTACGCGTTTCCAAATCCGGAATTCATCGATATTTCCCTCATAATAAGAATCTTCGTCATAAATTTTCCCAACAATCACATCCACATCAGGAACATCAGGAACCCATTGGTCATCTGGATTTACATTAGATTCTCCGATAAACTCACCATCCAAATACATTTTGGTTTCGCCCGTAACAGGATTATAGCTCAATGCCAGGTGATACCAATCATCCTGATTCAAGACAGAATCCGTTTCCAGCATCATCAGCGGCACATGTGGTTCAACGGTCATCGGTGCAGCCAACAAGGTCGCATAGGGTTTCATGTTTTTCAATCCGAGTTGCATCATTCCGGAATTAACAGAGGTAACACCATGAATGTACCCCCCTTCCATGAGACCGGGTTTTATCCAGGTTTCCACTGTGAATCCTGTTTGCAAAATTTCATCGGTCGGGAATAATCCTCCGAGATATTGATTTCCGTTAAAAGACAAGCTGTTTGACAGGTTAACTTCCTCTGTCTCCACAATAACTTCTACACCTTCAACGGCATTTCCACCTGCGAAACTTACTTTCCCACTGACAATCCCACTGGTTGACCTGAAACCGTTGGCAAAAAGGGTATCAGATATTTGCTCTAAGCCACCACATGAGGATTTTGCACGAATCAAGTATTCATACAAAATATTCGGGTTGTTGGAATCATCCTCATAATAAGTGCTTTCATTGCTTTCTATGCTTGCAAGTAGTGTAAATGACTGATTTTGCTTCCTTCTAAAAATCTCAAACTCATCAATACTGCCCTGACGATTGGGATTTACAGTCCACTCAAGCAAAACTTTGTTACTATAATAGCCCTTGCTGGCATCAAAATCAGCCTTTGTCTCTGTTCCATCAAGATAGGTAAATACATCCGAGAATATGGCAGGCAAAGTCACGGTATTTGAGCTATTGGATAAAGCACCACTGGCACCACAGTGATTATACGCCTCGACTTTGTACTGATAATCAACACACATCGTGGCGTCATGATCAGTATATGAAAGTTGGTTAACGGGTATGTCATCTTCAATCAGATTGTAATCTCCGCCATTCTCGCTTCGAAAAACGCTAAAATGCGCAGCCGGCGCACCTGAATGAGTATAGCTCCATTGTATATCAATGCTACCGTTATTGTCATTTGCGGTAACAGGAGATGGTGCCGTTGTACATATTTCATTGGCTATTCCACTAACAATATTACTCGTTCCCGGGCAATTATCGCCATCTGCCATGACACGATAATGAATTGACTTACCATAATCTGCTGAATTAACATTGTGGGTATAGGAGGTTTGTGTTGTTCCGGAAACCAGTGATTGCCATGTACCGCCTTCAACAGAGCATTCAACGGAATAATCGCTGAAATTTGGATACGTGGCTGTGCTGACGGGATCCCATTTAATCTTAACAACGCCGTTACAATTTGAATTGGTATTGACATCTTCCTCAATTACCAGATTACCCGGGCCGCCAATGCCACGTACTTGCCCACTCACTGTTTCAGAATCAGGGGAAAACCGAAGATTATTGCTACCGTGTGAAGTATTGGAATCAACTCTCCAGGCGCTTACCACTTTATAATCATATTCTACCCCCCTCTCCACATCGTGGTCGTGATAATAAGTGCTGTTGGTTAGGCACATTAGTTCCCATGGATCAGATGATCCCTCACGCCTGTATACATAACTGCTGACAGAGCTGGTGGCAACATCCCAGTCCAGGTGGATTTCATCACAAAAATCATCATCAATTGTCAGATTGAATATTTTAGGCGGACTTGCCGGATGCCTGTAGGATGTAGAGCGTGAAATCCCGGGTTCCCAAATGTAAAAGCCTGATTTTAGTGAATATACATTAGCAGAGCTTGTGTACATATTACACATCATCTTGTCATAAAGATATGATTTGGATGATGTAAAGGTTTCCTGCTGATGAAAGGTTCTGTCCCAGATGTATGATATTTCCGAACCTGACAAGGAGCTGTTCCACAAGCGAAAACCGGAAACATAGCCCCTAAAATGTTGATTATAATAAACAGAAGCCAATGCTTGACGTGCATCTCCCATCCTGAAACCTTCCTCTTCATGCTGAATATCCAAACCGTAGTCAAACGAATGGCTGCCTACCTGACTTCCATTAAAGTAACACACCAGGGTATGGCTACTGGCATTGTAAGTAAAGGCAATGTGGTTCCACTGATTAAAGAAATCATAGTCATCAATGTTATAAACAAAATTCTGCGAATACCAACCTGAACTATTCACAGCCCGGATTTTCCAATTTCCTGACTCGTTGACCAGCGATATTTCCAGGCCCTTATATCGTGCATTTCCGGAAAAGGAATTATGATGATATTTCCCTGCCGTGAACAAGTAGTAATCCCGGTCTGAGTTTTCCATCCAAATTGGTTTTACCCACATATCAAAGGAAAAGTGAGAATTGAAATAATCTGAATAATCTCCTCCGCTTTTGTCCATATACAAATAGGCAGAACTCCCGTTAAAATACGGGATATAAGACCATGCAGACTTTACAGAATTTTCACTGATGCAAGTTTGTGCATAATTCTGATTTGCATACAAGCTGATAACAGCAAATAATAAAATGAATCGAAATAATTTCATGGCAAAAAGGTTTAAATAGTATTATTTAATTTCAGGATAGGTTTCGGCAATTTTACAGCCTCCGGCAATAATATTTACTGTCCCCAACATTTTTTTGACATAATTTGTCAATGAATTTGTAATGATAGGTAATTTATTCTTAGAATAACGTTTATTTATTCAAAAAACAATGTACCTGAATTATCAATACAAAAATACGCCAAATTTATAATATACAACTGAATATTGGTATGACATTAAGTATGACAATCTCATATAAATTGTCTAAAATATGCAGTCATGTCAGTATCGGCATCAAGTTTAAGTTTTTTTCTTAATCGATTTCTCCCTTTATTGACAGAGTTTAATGCAATATTCAGTACCCCTGCAATTTCTTTAGATTTTAATCCCATCAAAAGCATTGCAGACAGTTTCTGTTCGGTTTCTGTCAAATTTGGATGGGTTTTGATCAATTTTGAGAAAAAATGGGGATACATCTCATTAAAATTCAATAAAAAATCCTGCCAGTTTTTTCTGGTATCAATATTGGCATTGATAATCTGCAAGGCTTCTTTTGGATTTTCCTCAGCAATTGCATTTTTCACTTTTGTCATTACCTGATTATAGGCCACAGCATTTGCAATTTCACTGGAAAGTTCTTTGGATTTATGCTGAAGATGCTCCTCTAATCGCTTTCTTTCAAGGGTTTCCAAAGCCTCTTTCTGTGCTTTGTTTTTAAGTTTTAAAGCAGAACTCCGGTAAGACAAAGCAAAAAGCACTATCGTAACAATTAAAATAACCGATAGCATAAAAACCTCACGCAACCTGGCTTTTGATCTTCGTTCTTCCTCTTTTAGCTTCAATTGCTGTTTATCAAGTTCATATTTTGCTGCCATTTCAAAAACCGTCTCGTCAAGCTTATTGTTATAATACATTTTTTGCAAAATCCGGCCATGAGAAAGCGCATAATATGCTTCTTTCCAATTCCCCATAAATTCGTTTATTTTTGCCTTTTGTAAATATAAACGCATCCACAAATTTTCATTTCCCCGCTCAGGAACAAAAGTAAACGCAGAATCAATGATGGTATTGGCTTCGCTGTACATTTCACGAGCCAAATAATTTCCTGCTAGATTTATAGCTACTCCAACCGCATGTTGATTGTAATCATTCTCTAAATATAAATCCAACGCTGTTTTAAGATGTTGTTCGGAAAGCAAATATTTCTTCCGGGACTTAAAAACAAAACCCAATTCATTGTTTGAACTTGCGAGCAAATCAGAAAACCCCTCAGATTCTGCAATATCAATACATTTTTTTGAATAGTTTATAACTGAATCAAAATGATTTTCTGCTTTGGGGATTGACTCATTATACAAGGCTGCCAGGCGGTTGAAGGCATGCGCTTTATCATATTTTGAAATGCCATTTTCTTCCAACACTTCATATAAAATTGAAAACCCTTTTCTATATTCCCTTTTTGAACGGTATGCCTCAGCCATGGCAATTCTTGTTTTAATCCCGGCATCACTTGACAATTCCACTGTATCAGCAACACCCAACAACAATTCAAGTGCAGCATCAGGCATTAAGCGGTTCAGATAATTCTGAGCAGAATCAAAAATACCATGTGAACCTGAATTTTGGGCGGACAAGGTACAGGAAATAACAAATAACAGGCTTAGGAATAACACAATCCGCCGGGATCCAATTTTTGCAATTCGATGTAGCCAGAAAAACATCATATCAGTTGAAATGGTTTTACAATGATACAAAAATAAAGATTTCTTTCTTTGATTCTGATTAATCATTCTATCTTGAGAAACCGATAACTAATCATTCATACAGCCTGCACAAACAAAATACAGGTATTCTGTCAACAGTCAGCATGAGGCTTGTGTTATCCCAACTAAAGCCATGTTCACAGGGCTGCCTCTTTTAAATCTACCCTCTTTATATTTCTTTAACAGGACTCTAATAGTTTTTTAGTTCTTTTATTCCCGAACTTATAAAACCATTGTTATTTTTGTGGCTCTAAAACATGTTATTATGGACACAGAAGAAAGAACACAAAAGCAAAAAGAGCTCATAGAATACATTGGCAGGAATGCTGAACAAGAAGGCATGCAGCCCGTGGCGGGCAGGGTAATGGCGCTTTTGATGGTGATGGATAAAGAACAATATACCTTTGATGAAATTGTGGAGGAGCTTAGCATTAGCAAGAGCTCTGCCAGTACAGCATTGAAAATCCTTCAGTTAAAAGAAATAGTTGAATACGAAACAAAACCCGGAGACAGGAAGCGGTATTTTCAAATCAAAAGGCATGATCCGTTTTATCTTTTTGAGAAAGTAAAAAAATCCATGATCCAAAAAAACCAGTTAATGACACAGATCATTGAGCTAAAAGCGGATCCCGAATCAGAAAACAGCAAATATTATAAAGAATTAATGACAATAACTGAATTGTTTCTGGATAATTACGAAAAAATGAAAGACATTTTTTCAAAGAACAGATAAGGAAGTTTTTGGTTATACATAAGAATAAATATGGTTTGATATGATGGATATTAAGAAATTGATATTGATAATGTTCGCCCAAGGTGCTTTTCTGGTTGTATCTGCACAGGATTCTGTGATGCAGTTTTCGGTTGCTGAAGCCCGGGAATACGCTGTAAAGCACAACCGGGAATTGCAGAATGCAAAACAAGATGTACACATAGCAGAAGAACAATACAAAGCTGCACGCGGGCAGGGATTACCCCAGGTCAACGGAACCCTTGATTACATGACCAATTTCAATTATGAGGCAGAGTTGGAGTTTGGAAGCAGTGATCAAAGCAGTTCTCCTGATATTGACTTTACTGTACTGGATCAGGGAGATATGGAGATACTGAAATTACTGAATTCCATGACATCCACAGGCCCTACCACCATAAAAATGACAGACCAGTCAAGTGCAAAGGTTCAGGTATCACAATTGATTTTCGGAGGGCAGTACTGGGTAGGCTTAAAAACAGCCAAAATTGCCAAAGACATGGCACGCCAAAATGTTGCCCTTACCGAACTGGATGTTAAAGAAAGCATCGAAAACACATATTACATGATATTGGTAACTGAAAATATTCTTGATGTGTTAAATAAAAACATTGAAAACCTGGAAAAAATCAAACAACACACCAAAAACATGTATCAATCCGGACTCGCTGAAGAAGTGGATGTAGATCAGATCAGCATCACCCAATCCAAACTGGAAAACCAGATAAGGGCAATGGAGCGAAATGCCCGTCTGACATATCACATGCTGCATTTTCAAATGGGGCTGGATTATGACCAGGAAATTGAACTCACAGATTCTTTAGATGCACTGATGGGAAACCTTGAGATAAGCACAAAATTGGCTATTTCCTTTGATCCGGCTCACCACCCACAATATCAACTGCTGGAAACACAACAAAAATTACAGGAAAAACACATCGACATGGAAAAATGGGCTTATGGGCCAACACTTACCGGTTTTTACACCTACACTGAGAAAATCATGACCAGTGGTTTTGATATGAATCCCAGAAATGCTGCCGGCCTTAATTTGTCAATACCGATCTTTTCGAGTGGTGTGCGTAAAGCAAACCTGGATAAAGCACGCATTGAATTGGATAAAGCAAAACGGACCAAAAACATGGTCAAAGAACAATTGTTAATGCAGAACAATCAACTGCGCTATGAATTGACCAATGCTTTTGAAAATTATCAGACCCAAAAAGAAAATGTAAACGTGGCTTTGCGTGTACTGGAAAATGTTCAAAATAAGTACAAACAGGGATTGTCCTCAAGCCTTGATCTGACCCAGGCCAATTCCAATTACCTGGAAGCAGAAAGCAATTACCTCAACGCTGCCATGGAATTGATGCAGGCTAATTTAAAACTGGAAAAATTATACAATCAATTATAAAACAATAGCGATGAAGAAAACAAGAAATGTTGTATGGCTGATGGTTGTTGCGGGTTTATTTACCGCTTGTAATCCCGGTTCGAAAAGGGAAACCACACAGGAAGATGACAAAATTCAACCGGTAAAAATTGCTGAATTGATACAAGACACCATCGAAAGGAAATTATCTTATACCGCCAATCTTGAAGCATGGGAAGTGGTGTATTTTGCCCCCGCGAAACCGGGGAGGATCAAAAAAATCTTTGTGGATGAGGGGGATTATGTAACCAAAGGACAAAAATTGGTACAGATGGACCAGACGGAACTTACTCAGGCACTGATACAACTCGATAATGCACGTACCAATTTTCAACGGATGGATACATTGAATGATTTAAACAGCATTTCAAAACAACAATACGATCAGGCAAAAACACAGTTTGAGCTGGCAAAAGCCAACATCGAATTTCTTCAGGAAAACACATCCCTGGAGGCTCCTTTTCCCGGAATTGTTACAGCCAAACACTATGAAAACGGAGAAATGTACTCAGGCGCACCCAATACACAAGCCGGAAAAGCAGCGGTGGTTACCCTCATGCAAATATCACCAATGAAAGTAAAAGTAAGCATTTCAGAACGGCAATTTCCCTACATTAGGGAAGGAATGAAAGCACAAATCACATCTGATATATATCCAAACGAATTATTTTCAGGGAAAGTGTACCGTAAATATCCAACTATTGATCCGGCAACCCGTACCTTTCAGACTGAAATAAAAATTGCCAATCCAAATGAAAAATTGCGTCCCGGCATGTTTGTTACCGTCCACATCACTATTAAAGATGAAGCTACTATGCTTGTCCCGGCTATTGCTGTCATTAAGCAGGAAGGGACAAACAACCGTTATGTATTTATGGCTGAAAACGGAACAGCAAGAAAAATCCCTGTAAAAATAGGCGATCGTTTTGATGATCAGTTCGAAATTATTTCGGACGAACTTGAACCAGGCATGGATTTAATTGTCGCCGGTCAGGCAAATTTGAGACATGGCGACAGCATTAAGGTAAAAAGAAATAATTAACCCAGGTAAAGTCGTTTAAAATTGTAACCCATGAGTATTTATAGCAGTGCAGTTAAGAAGCCCGTTACCACATTGATGATATTTATTGCCATTATTGTCCTGGGCATATATTCGGTATATAAATTACCGGTGGATCTGTATCCTGAAATTGAAATACCGTCAATTACCGTTTTCACAACCTATCCCGGTGCCAGTGCCAAAGATATTGAGACCAATATAAGTGAACCCATTGAAGATGGACTCAATACGGTGGATGATTTAAAGGAAATATCTTCTGTATCCAGAGATAACCTTTCAATTGTGATACTGGAGTTTGAGTATGAGACTGACTTAAGCGAAGCTGCCAATAACATCCGTGATGCGCTTGCTTTTGTCGAAGACGAATTACCGGATGCCGCAGAAGATCCACAAATATTTAAGTTTAATTCCAGCATGATGCCGATACAAATGTTCGCCATCACCGCAGATGAAAACTACGAGGGGCTGGAAAAACTGCTCGAAGAAGTCTTTGTCAATCCATTGAACCGCATTGAGGGCATTGGTTCTGTTAGTGTGGTAGCAACGCCAACCCGTGAAATCGCAGTGGAATTTAATCCCCGCCGGCTGGAAGCTTATAATTTGACCATTGAACAGATAGGACAAATTCTTGCTGCCGAAAACATGAACATGCCAACCGGAAACATAGAGATGGGTAAAATGGATTATCCTCTGCGTGTGGAAGGTGAATTTAAATCCAGCGATTTCATTGAAGACATTGCCATTGGGAACGTTCAGGGAAAACCAATATACCTGAAAGATGTGGCTACTGTCAGGGATTCCATCCGGGAAATGACCATGGATGAAAAAATCAATGGAAAAAAAGGCGTCCGCATGATGGTGATGAAACAATCCGGGGCAAATACGGTCAACATCGCCAAACAGGTGAATAAAAAAATGGAGGAACTGAAAGATAACCTGCCTCCTGATGTCAAGGTGCAAACCATTTTTGATTCCAGCGATTTTATTAAAGGATCAATCAATAACCTGGCCAGGACATTGATGTTCGCGATGCTCTTTGTGGTTGTGGTGGTGTTGTTTTTTCTCGGTCGGTGGCGCGCTACCTTTATTGTGGTACTGACAATACCCATTTCCTTGATCGTCACCTTTATTTACCTCAGGCTTACCGGCAATTCCATCAACATTATTTCTTTATCAGCACTTGCCATTGCCATTGGGATGGTAGTGGATGATGCCATTGTGGTGCTTGAGAACATCAGCAAACACATTGAAAGAGGGAGCAGCCCCAGGGAAGCGGCAATTTATGCTACCAATGAGGTTTGGCTGGCTGTAATTGTCACTACCTTGACAGTGGTGGCCGTATTTTTCCCCATGACCATGGTGGGCGGAATGACCGGAATCATGTTCAGGCAATTGGGCTGGATTGTCACCATCACAGTAACAACCTCTACGATTGCTGCAATCAGCCTGACACCAATGCTCAGTTCGAAATTGCTGCGCCTGAAGAAAAAACACAAAAAACCCAGGAAATTTAGTTATGACCGCACCATACGCCCCATGCTTGATAAGCTTGATAATTGGTATGCGAGGGTATTGAAATGGAGCTTATCCAACAAACGTATAATTATATTCTCTGCACTTGGAATCGTTATTGGCACAGTGCTTTTAGCACCCAAACTGGGAACTGAATTTATGCCAGAAACAGACGAAGACCGTTTTAATATTTCCGTTGAATTGCAAGCTGGTGTTCGTGTGGACGAATCCGTAAAAATTGCCCGCAAAATCGATAGCATCCTTTTTAATAAATTTCCACAGGTTGAACTGGTATCCACATCTGCCGGTGCTGATGATGAAGGTAGTTTCCTTTCCATGTTCCGCTCTACAGGGTCAAATATCATCAACTATACAGTGCGCCTGAAGAATTCCAGTGAAAGAGACACATCCGTCTGGGAAATAATGGAAGCCGTCAGGAAAGAACTGAAGGTGTTTCCCGAAATCATTAAATACAACGTCAACACTGGGGGCGGTATGACAGGAGGATTGGCTCAAAACAACATTGACCTTGAAATTTATGGCTATGATATTGAAAAATCCACACGCCTTGCCAAACAACTTGCTGACAGTGTCCGTAATATTCCGGGCGCCCGTGATATTAAAATCAGCAGGGAAGATGAAAAACCGGAGTTGCAAGTAGATCTTGACAGAAGTAAACTGGCTGCTAATGGATTGAATACTGCCATGGTATCGTCGGCTTTGTACAATCGTGTCGAAGGCCTTACCGCAACGAAATTCCGTGAACAAGGTGAAGAATACGATGTGGTCTTGCGTTTCAAGAAAGAATACCGGAACAGCATTTCAGACATTAAAAACATCGCTGTACAAACACCGATGGGAACATATGTCCGCCTTGGCGAGCTTGGTAAAATAGAAGAATATTATGCCCCTCCTAACATCGAACGCAAGCGACGCGAACGAGTTGTGACTGTATCGGCAACGCCATACAAAACCAGCATGGGAACACTGGCTGAGCAGATGCAGGAAGTCATTGACAACACTGATGTTCCTGCAGGTTTCATGGTGGAAGTCGGTGGCGCTTACGAAGACCAGCAGGAAGGATTTCAGGATCTGGCTCTGTTGTTGATACTCAGCCTTGTACTGGTATATCTCGTGATGGCATCACAGTTTGAATCCCTTAAAATGCCTTTTATCATTATGTTTTCCATTCCCTTTGCCTTTACAGGGGTCATTATTGCTTTGTTGATAGCCGGCAAACCGTTGAGTATCATTGCTGCTTTGGGAGCTGTTATGCTGGTAGGCATTGTGGTCAAAAATGCCATTGTGCTGGTAGATTACATTAACCTTATGCGTGACAGGGGGCATCCCCTTGCAGAAGCTATTGTGTTATCCGGCCGGTCAAGGTTAAGGCCTGTGTTGATGACAGCTGTTACCACCATTCTTGGGATGTTACCTCTGGCACTAAGCACAGGCGAAGGCTCTGAAATATGGAGTCCCATGGGAATTTCCGTCATTGGCGGCCTCATTGCTTCAACCATCATTACAATGGTGATTGTTCCTGTGGTATATATGTTGTTTACCCGCAGCGGTGAACGCAATAAGAAAGCGAAACTGAGAAAAAATTATCAATTTTTAAATTGATGCATTAGCATTGATAAACAATTAAAGCAAACAAAGATGAAATCAGTATTTATCATATTCAACCAGGCGCATTCAGAGAAAGTGGATTATATGCTCGATTATCTGAACATTCGTGGATTTACCCAATGGAACACCATTTTTGGACGTGGCAGCAAAGACGGAGTCCCTCACATGGGTACACATACCTGGCCTGAACAAAACAACGCTATTATGGCCATAGTCGAAGATGATAAAGTGGATAAAATACTCGAAGCTGTCAAAAAAATTGATGCCATCAACGAAGAGGTGGGTATCCGCGCTTTTGTCTGGAATGTTGAGAAAATGGTATAATTGTTTCGTTCCGGTATGAATGAACCTGCATCCTGTTTTACGGACAGGACACCTATCAACAAATATAAACACCATTGGATTTCGATAAATTAAGTCGCAAAACACCATTGGATATAAATAAATTATTCTGGTTCTACTGCAAATTTTGTGCAAATTTTGTGCAAACGAGGGCAGAGCCAAGCCGATGTCCTGAGCGCAGTCGAAGGGTTGCTTGAGCTATGCCGAGAGCAGCCAAAATTATGAAA
>CAZGPW010000263.1:0-5589 GCA_964527535.1 uncultured Bacteroidales bacterium | reverse complement strand
AAAGGGAAAATTATAAAAGGGGAAAAAAATTAGGAGGAAAAATAAAATAAAAAAAATTTTGGAAGAAAAAAAAAAGGAGCCATAATCGAGCAGCCCGCCCCACCAGTAACAACTAACGGGGAAAACACTTCGGTAAAAACTCACTTCGGCAGTTGCAGTACGGCGCAGTCATCGCACCACCATACAAAACTGCAGCGTTTTTGGAAAAATGCCACCCCTTTTTTTGTGTTTAATCCGGAAAATGTTTAGTTTTATGCTAATAAAACAAAACCCGCAAGCATGCCGTTTTTTGTGAAAATACTTGTACTTAATTACAAGCGACAGTTACCCCTCAAAGCTGCGCAGGCTAAGCCATTGCGTGATTTGACTGCGGAACGGAGGAGGTGGGTATATAAATAAGTCGCAACCTTTACCAACGACAGTGCAAACATAAACAGACAATAAAATTAATAAGGCATGAACTCAATATCACCAAACATTTTTGTAACGGACATTAAACAGACGATTGATTTCTACAAGCAATTAGGCTTTAATGTCGTTAAGACTGTTCCCGAACAAGGAGACATTGTTTGGGCTATGATGACCTGCGAAAACATGACTTTTATGTTTCAAACCTTTGAAAGTTTGGGTAACGATTTACCAATCATTTCAAGACAAGCCGGAGGTTCTTTGCTTTTGTATATTCAGACAACTGAAATCAGAAAATTCTTTGACCAGGTTAAAGACAAAGTAAAAGTGGTTAAAGGACTTGAAAAAACATTTTACGGTGCGACAGAATTTTCTGTAGAAGATAACAATGGATTTTTATTAACTTTTGCCGAAAATGAAAAGAAAGACAAACTTAAAACTGCCGCTGACAGACGCTGAAAAAGCAAATTTGAGAAAGAACAAAATCAAAATTGCCAACATTCTTGACTTTGCTACAGACGAATTAGAAGTTCTGCTTAACACTTCCAGCAAACGAGCAAAAGAACTTTATGCGTTAGCAGAATTTCAAACCGTTCCGTCAGTCGGAATAAAATTTGCTGAAGACCTTGTATTTTTAGGTTATTATTCACTCAACGAATTAAAAAACAAAGATGGAGCAAAACTGACAGACGAATACGAACGAAAAAAAGGCTATTGGACAGACCCTTGCGTTGAAGACCAATTCAGATTAGTAGTAAACTTCGCAAACACAAACGACACGAAAAAAACGTGGTGGGACTTTACTGAAGAACGTAAGAAGTTTCGCACTGAAAAAGGTTATCCAACAAACAGACCTCAAAAAGCTTGGTTTGAAACATTTGGATATGACCGAAAAGAGAAAAAAGACAGCCACTGATAAATAAAAATATAAGCGCCACCCCGCCACTGTTCCAAATTTGATTCGGGAACCCAGCGAGTATTCCCGGCTTACCCCGTAGTATCCTTTTCTATTCATCGGGGTTGAACTAACAAACCGTTCAACTAAATCCATTGGAATAGTTATGCACTTTAAGTCTGTTTTTCGACTTAGTTGCCTGATTTTTTGCCGAGAAATCAGGCTTATGGCAATATGAGACCTTTGCGCATGAGATACGAAAACTGAAAAATAAAAATCATAAGCAAGCGGCGATGAGCAGCGAGGGAAGATGGAAGGTTTTGGCTCCTCCTATGACGGTGATGTGCTTTGTTTGCCCATGCAATCTCTGGATGTTAATTATTTGTTGAAAGCTTTCCTTGAAAATGCCTTATTTACCCCATTTATTTTCTTATATTTATTTGTGAAATTATTATAACCCGGTGCATGCAAGCCAGCATGACAGGTGAGAACAGGGAAAAGGTAATTTAAATGTTTACAAATAATTAAGGTGTGGGGGTAAATGAGTTAGCAAACATGCAAGAAAAACGAAAAAATAATTACGAATTTAAAAATTAAAATACATAAGGAGCACGCCAAAAATCCTATAAAGAGTAGGCAACTATCAAATGTTTTATTATTATGAAAAAAGCAACTATTTTATTTCTTTTATTGTTTATCACAATTGTGATAAAAGCTCAGGACTATGAGATCAGCTTCACCGGTTCAGGAGAAAGCACAAGTGTGGATAGTGTTTTTGTTGAAAATCTAACACAAGACACTACTATTGAATTGGCAGGTTCGGATATTTTACATCTTGTCGGAAGTGCTGGTGTTGCCTCTCAACCAGGCACTAATGAGGATTTACAGATTTATCCAAATCCAATGAAAGGATCAAGTAAATTAGAGTTCTCCTCTGGACAACCAGATGATGTGAAAATAGAAATTTATGATGTGGGAGGTAAACTCATAGCCGGTCAATCCGTTAAGGTGCAGCCGGGAACAAATGTTTTTGAGATTTCCGGTTTTCCTGCAGGAATCTATACTGCAAATATAAAAACAAGTGCATGGCAAAAATCAGCCGGTTTTATATCTGTAAATAATGAAGTTAATACACCTGCCATTAAATCCGGGAGCGAGATAATGATTGAGTCTCAAACCAAATCACTAAAAAGCACAAAAAGCCTTATTCAAATGCAATATAATGTTGGAGACACTTTATTGTTCAAAGGCGTTGCCGGTGATCATACCCGTATTTTAACAAAAGTACCAACATATACACAGACTATCAATTTTGAATTTGTAGCTTGTACAGATAATCAGGGTAATAATTATGCAGTTGTTACCATTGGCTACCAAACATGGATGGCAGAAAACCTGAGAGAAATGTACAGCGTAGATGGGCCAGACTCCCATTCCCAAGCAGGGCCACGTTTATATGTATATGGTTATGATGGCACAGATGCAATGGAAGCCCAGGCAACAGCGAATTATGATACATATGGAGTATTATACAATTGGGTGGCCGCCAATAGTGGAATATGTCCGGATGGATGGCATTTACCAACTGATGCCGAGTGGACAACATTAACAGATTATTTGGGCGGAGAACTGGTTGCCGCAGGTAAACTAAAAGAATCTGGCACAATGCATTGGATTAGCTCCGGCAGCGGCACAACCAACGAAACCGCCTTTACTGCCCTTCCGGGTGGCTACCGTGGTGACGATGGGGAATTCCACTACATTGGCAACCTCGGTTACTGGTGGAGTGCTACCGATATCGGTTACTCCGCAAGGTGGCGGTACATGGTCCATCATGGAAGCGATATAGGCAGTGGAGAATCCGATATGGAGTTTGGGTTCTCTGTCCGTTGCGTGATGGATTAGAATTTATTTGATTCACCCTGTTAAATAAGGCGAAGCCTTCCGAAAAGCGGATTTAACAGGGTGAATTTGACTAAAAGAAAAGCTTGAGCAATTCAGGCAAACCCAATTTCCATTAAACCTTGTGCTTGAACAAGGAGGATGGACCCACGCAATAGGAAGTGCCAAATACGGAACGGTTGATTATTTGAAGGGTGAAAAAATTGATATGCCAGGTTTGAAAAACGAAGCATTTTTCGATATGGTCAGAGATAGTTATAACACCTTCTCTTTAAAAGCTGCCAAAAAGCTTGAAGATTTCAAGGTTAAGAAAAAGCTGCTGAACACCAGTCCCTTTCAGGCAAAAATTGGTACTAAGGAGAGCATCAAAACTGATCATAAATTTTTTGTGTATGAGTATGTCTGGGATGAGGAAAAAGAAAAGGCGATTCCTAAAAGAAAAGGGGTTTTACGAGTTAAAAAGGCAGTAGATAACCGGGAAAATCGCTCTGAAAAATCCTCGTTTTATCAGATATACGGCGGTTCAATTGAGGAAGGTATGGTGCTAAGGGAAAAACCTGATTTAGGCCTTTCTGTTATTACAGGATATGAAGTCTCCGGGCCGGGTGGCATAAATCTTGGCTTAAAATACCGGCTGGGCAAGTATATTAATATACCAGCTTCCTATCTGACAGCTAACATTGCATTTACCAATGAGGATTACAGTAATTACCAGGTTGGGGATTATAATTATCTGGGAAATTTTGAAACTGAAGAAGTTTCCTTTACACGTTTTGAAGCTGGGGTGGGGAAGGGTTTCCAATTAGCCCGTTTTTTGAGCTTATGCCATTTGCCGATGTCGGCATTAATATGACTGAGGATGATGAGAACGACTATAACTACGATACGTTTTATCTAAAACCGGGGGTAAGCCTGGGTGTTAATGTGCTTCATAATTTGCAGGCATTTGGCCAGGTTTATTACTATAGCATGGGCCCAGTTTTAGTGTCAGATGATGAAGGAGAATATGTGGAAGATATGGGAGGTGAAAAATGGGGAGATGAATTTCCCGGGCAAGAGGAAGGCATGGGCGTGAAATTTGGGATGAGGTTTGAGTTTTAGCCAGTTTATTCGTATCTATAAAGTTTGATTTTTACCTTTAATAATGGTAAATTATAAATATGGTTCTACTGCAAACTTAGTGAAAAATCAGGAATATCTAAAAGTGAAAATTTATGTAATTTTACTCCTTCTTCGTAATTTTCTCTAATCCATTCAATGATTCACCAGAAGGTTTTTATGGCTAATTCTATGTGTATTCCTATGTGTTCTACTGTGCCTATTGTGGTTCCAACCTGAAATGTTTCCAGATTTTTTGAACCACATAGATCACATAAGCTCACATAGAAAAGATAATTTACACCTGCCTTGAAACGGCAACATTTAAACCTAATTAATCATAACCCATTAAAATAACAGTAGAACCTTGTAAATTTACCGTCATCCGTCGGTACAGGTTTCATGCGTTTGTCCTGCAAAAGTGGATTCTGTTATTGCATTTTAAAAAAATTATGGTATTTTTACTTGGTAGAACAATACCCTGAGAAATGAAAAAATTGCATCATAAATTAACCTGCCTGCTGGTGTTTTTCTTCTGCCTGTCATCGCTTCATGCTTTTGCCCAATGGGAAATCATCAGCTCCCGCTCAAGAATTGTGAACCTCGAAACCATTGATGATACCTGGTACGCGATTGAATATACAGGCGGTGCCAATGCATTGCTATACTCCGACACACATGGTGATGACTGGGAGGAGGTGCCTGGCTTTACCTATGCCAAACAGTTTGAAGTTCTGGATAACAAAGTGCTGCTCTCCGGCACCTACAACGGTCAAACAGGCTTGTTCCTCTCAACGGATTATGCACAAACCTGGACCCAACTGAATTATTACCTGACAACGCTTCCGCAGGATATATTGCTTAGCGATACTGCCATATACGCCATTATGAACTGGACTTCAACGATGGAAAGCCCTTTGTACAGGTCAACAGATGATGGCAATTCATTTCAACCCCTTACTGTGGATACCGAAGGCATCACCTATCAGGCAAACATTGCAAATTGTAATTTGCTTACAGAACATGACGGAAATATTTGCGCCTACATTGGAGAAGTTGGTTTTTTTAGGTCTTCGGATGGTGGAAACACATGGTATAAGCGCAATTCAGGCTTGCCAATAGGAGACAGCCTTGATCCTGAAAATTACGCTGCATTGAATTCCACAGCGGAAGGACTGTTCATAATTTATAACGATATCAGGTATGAATTCAATTTTACTGCAGGCGAATGGACACAACAACAATATGATGCCTATTTTTATGATACGGATGTATGGATGGGGCCT
>CAZGPW010000262.1:0-7259 GCA_964527535.1 uncultured Bacteroidales bacterium | reverse complement strand
CATGAACAACAACCAAATCCGGTTCAGGGGCAGCGGAGACCAAAATCACCGCATAAACTATACCAACGAGAACGGTTTAGACGGACTGCACATACAGGGAAATCAAGGAGTAGAAATTGCAACTGAACATGATGGAACGGTGATGACGGTGAAGGATGGGAATGTGGGGATTGGAACGGCCAATCCGCAATATGCGCTGGATGTAGCCGGTACCGGTCATTTTGATAAGGTAATTATTGAAACAACAAATACAGGCGATTATATCTTAGTTCCTGATTTCAACCAGGAGGATTTCCAAACAAGAATGAAAAGCATTTCAGATAAGCAACATTTGCCTTATCTTTTACCAGGTGCAAGAATGGAAAATGAAGGCATGCCGGTATCGGAAACAATAAATGGACTTATTAAAAACGTAGAAGAGCTATACTTGTACCTTGATGATGCACAAAAAGAAATTAAGCAACTTGAAGCAAAAATTAATGAGCTAAAAAAAGAAGAATCATTGAAATAGAAAAAATTATGAAAACAAAATTTGTATTAACATGTATGATAATCACTTTTATTTTCTCTTGTGAAAAGGAAAATGAAGCATATCAGAAAACTCAGGATTTGTATTATTTTACAGGAATAGAACTTAATGCTATTGATAAAGAACAACCGGACATCATATTGAATGACCTTGACTCAGTTTATAGTGAAAACCTTCTGTTAAAAATGGATTTTATTGACGATTTGATTAAGGAATTTCCTAAACCTAATGATTATGAAGATAACGATTCAAGAAATCATGAATACATTAATATAGAAATGGATTCAATCATGTTCAAATGTAATTATTCATCTTATTCTCCTGATGACTCATTGATCGGTGTAAATATTGTAAATATTCCAAATGAAGATATAATTATTTGTCTTGATCAAGATAAAGAATGCATGCCACTTATAGAATTTCTTTCTAATGATTATGAGTTTCCGCGGACATGTTATTTTATTATAAATAACTCAAAAGGGGCTGGATTGATAAAATATATGATAGGGATTTCTACAAAAAATGGAGATGAATTTTGGGCAGGAACAAATAATATAGTTATTAAATAATGTTTTTTATGAAAATATTTATTATATTGATTTTGAACATAATAATTATACAATTTTATGGTTATGCCAGTTTTGTAAATGAAGAAGATGCAAAAAAAGTGGCACGTAATTTTAAGATTTATACATCTGAAACATATTTCAATGATATATCTAAATTACAAAAGATTGAATCTAATAGTTATAAAAACACCGTTACCTTTTATACCATAATTTATAACAATAATGATTGGGTAATGATTTCAGCGCATGACAATGTTTATCCTGTTTTGGCATTCTCTGATAATGGTAGCTATGGCGTAGATATGCCGGACCCTTGTCAACAATGGATAAGTTTTTATTTTGATAAATTCATTTATTCAATGGTAAAACATAATAAATATGAAAAAAACAGCACCCAAATATGGGATAGATTATTAAATGACAATATTGATAAAAAAGATGTTTCATCAAACTACCCTGATGTTCAGCCAATACTTTCAACATATTGGGGACAAGAACAAACGAATGATAATGAATATATCCCTGCTTATAATTATTATATGCCACAAACTCCGGATGGATTACATTGCAATACAGAAAACTGCCCTGCAGGTTGTGTTGCTGTTGCATTGGGTCAAATAATGAAATACTGGGAACAACCTAAATGCTCACAATTCACATGGTGTAATATGCCTGATTATATTAATTATTGGGAAAATTCCAATTTGAATCAACAAAATGAAAATTATAATGAAGAACGAAATGCTGTCTCAGCACTGTTATATTATATCGGGAAACTTGTGGACATGAATTATTGCAGATATAATACATGTGCTTCCGGGGCAATAAATAATGATGCATTAAGTGCATTACAAAATTTCCTGGGATATGTTAACTCAACACTCGTTTCAATGGATGATTTTAATTATAATGAATGGATTGATATTATTCGAAGTCAGATTTTACAAGATTATCCTGTGTATTATACCGGATGTGAAATTCCAAATAATATCTGTCATGCATTTGTTATGGATGGGTATTGTAATATTCCACTTTTAGGTAGTAATATGGATTTATTTCATGTTAATTGGGGATGGAATGGGGATGATAATGGGTATTACCGGATAACCAATCTTGACCCCACTTTAATTTCTTTCAATTACACTAACCATGCGATAATAGATATTTCTCCTGTCGATTGTAATGATGAATTTACTATTTATCAAGAACTCAATGAAGAGAACCCTGATTTATATTATCAGCCTGTAGCTGGTAATATATATAGTAGCCCGAATTCAATTTCAATTGGTGCTGAAGAAAATGTTCATTATAGAGCATACAATAAAATTGTATTAGAAAACTTTGAAACCGAAGATGGAGCAAATTTTACTGCAGAAATTATTCCATGTCCTGTAAATTGTGATTTTGGTGTTCAGCCACCTGTTGCAAAATCAAGTAAATTAGATGATTTTAATCATAATGTAAATAGTGAAACAAAAATTGCGTTGTTTCCAAACCCAGCAAAAAACAACATCAAAATCAAAATTCAAAAATACAAAGAGGAAAATTTTGATGAGTTAGTCATTTATAACTGTTATGGTGATAAAATATTGAATAGAAAAATCATGAATAGTAAATTAAACATAAACATTAAAGATTTTTCACCAGGAATTTATTTTATGCAAATCATATCTAACAATACAACCTATTTACAAAAATTCATAAAACTATGAAAATAAAAATCATCATAATGCTTATTGTTTTACCATGTTTAGCATTTGGTAAAAATAAAGAATACAATATGAATGATACCTGTAAAACAAACATTTACTTTTCTCTGGGAAAGCAAAGCACATGGTATCGTTTTTTTAGAGATTATGACGGATTGGCGTCAGTAACTGCAGGTATAGGTTATGACTTAAATCAGAAACTAAATGTATTTTCTGATATTCATTTTGGATGGATGCACAATGAAATTGTAAATGGGAATGCATATGATAATAGTCTTAGTATTGGTGTGAATTATACTTTTTTTGAAAAAAATAAAATGTATGGTACCACTTCAATCGGCACTGGTTTTGAATACATACACATGAGAAGCCTCCATGAAGAATGCGATTTCCAGGAAAGCCTGATCGGTATTCCTGTTTTTGCAAAATTAATTGGAGGGTATAATGTCAATGATAAAATTAGTCTTTATGTGGATATCAAATCATGGTACAGCTTTATGTATAATGATGGTGATTTTGCACCAACGGGATACTATTACAAAACCTGGTTTATGACAACCGAATTAGGCGTTAGCATTGCATTATAGCCTCAAACCCAACCAAACAAAACCTTAGACTTAATCACGTACTGTCCGGTGGCTTCGAGACATTTCTACCTCCCCGGCAGAAACCCTCAGCCACCTACGCTGTACACCAGATACGATCGAAAGGTGGTTGAGCGGAGCCGAAGCCACCGGCCAAACAGCCACCTGTAGTGGTACCTTGAAAGGGAAATATTCTTTTAATAGAACGGTACAGGTGGCTGAGTATTCTAAGTTAAATCCAAATATATTTTGACTTTTTTTATATTTTATTGGTGGAACATCATTAACATCCAAAACAAATTTAATAAACGCTCCGGAAAAGTGCAGGGCAAACCGAAGTGAACGCAACTTTAAAGCGCAACGCTTTAAGCCCCTAACCGTTCTATCCCACTTCCTACATCGAAACCAGCTCTTTCAACTCATTCTGTGACAAATCGCCAATCCATTTTTCGCCTTTGTCAACGCTGATGTCGGCAAGCTCTTTTTTGTGATTGATCATGTCATTGATCTTTTCTTCAAAACTGTTTTTTGTGATCAGGCGGTACACCATCACATTTTTTTTCTGCCCGATCCTGAACGCCCTGTCGGTGGCTTGATTTTCAACCGCAGGGTTCCACCAGAGGTCGTAATGTATGACGTTGCTTGCTGCCGTGAGGTTGAGGCCGGTACCACCGGCTTTTATGGAGAGTATCAGGGTTTTCAGGTGGGGCTTGGTTTGAAAATCCGTCACCATCTCGTCTCGCTTTTTACGGGAGGTGCCACCATGAAGAAACATTGTTTCGATATTGAATGCGTTTTGCAGCATCTTTTCTATAATAACCCCCATTTCTTTGTATTGTGTAAAAATGAGCACCTTTTCATTGTTTTCATAAATTTTTTCAAGCAGGTTGATCAGCATCATGCTTTTGCCTGACAGTTCCGGATTATAGTCTTGCTTTTTCAGGAATTGCCCGGGGTGATTGCATACTTGTTTCAATGCTGTCATGAGTTTAAAAACCATGCCTTTCCGTTTGATCTGATCCTCTTCATCAATTTTATTCAGCTCTGCCAGCATGTCGTCAACAACCTGCTTATACAAAGCTGCCTGCTCCTCTGTGAGGTTCACATAGTTATCGTTTTGTATTTTATCCGGCAGGTCGCTGATGATTTTCTTGTCTGTCTTTTCCCGCCTGATGATGAAGGGAGAGCATATTTTTTTAAACTTGTCAAGTTTATCTTTGTTCCGGTAAATTTCGATGGGCTGGGCATATTCCTTTTGGAATTGTTTTGCGGAGCCCAGGTACTTTTTGTTGACAAAATCAAAAATACTCCAGTATTCCCGCAACCTGTTTTCCACCGGTGTTCCGCTCATGGCGATTTTTACCGGAGATTTAAGCCGTTTTATGGCTTTTGTCTGATTTGTGTGGGGATTTTTGATGTTTTGAGCCTCATCTATCACTGTCATAGCCCATTTTTTCTTAGCCAAATCGTTGATGTCGCTCCTGACAATGCCGTAAGAGGTAATGATGAGCTCATCGTCTTCGTGATTTTTCAGCGACCTGTTTGGGCCGTGATAAATACCGGCTTTCAATTCCGGTGCAAATTTCCGGATTTCATTTTGCCAGTTGGTGATCAATGTGGTTGGTACCACAATCAGGCCTTTTTTGTTTTCCAACAGATTCTCTGATTTGAGTTTCAATATGGTGGCAATCACCTGTATGGTTTTGCCCAATCCCATGTCATCGGCAATAATGCTCCCGAAGCCGGTTTTGCTGTTTTTGTACAACCATTGATAGCCGGATTCCTGGTATGGGCGTAAGCTGCCGTTTAAATTTTCAGGAACAGGGTAGTCCCGGGTTTCGGAAAGCTGCTGAATGATTTTCTTCAGGCCTGGTGAAATGGAAATTTTAGCTCCCTCGTATTCTTCAGTTAAGGCTGATTTTAATACCTCCTGGGATGATAATTCGGGGGGATTTTCCAGGTTTTTCAGGATGTTCTGCACTTCATTTTTGTCAATCAGCACATACTGTCCTTTAATTTTGACAATGCTTTCGTATTTTGTTGCGATTTTTTTGAATTCTTTGGCAGAAATTTGTTTGTCTCCGATAGCGATTTTCCAGTCAAAATCAAGCATGTTGTTGATGTTCAGGAAAGATTTTGACTTTTCTGCTGAGCTGTTTGTTTTTAGGGCGAGTGACACTTGTGGCCGTGCCAGTTTTTTTAATGAATTGGGCAGCAATATTTTTATGCCGAGGCGTTTTATTTTCGGCAAAATTTCCAGCAACACATCCGTAAACTCTGCTGCTTCATAATAAAGCGGTTTCCTGCCGTAATCAGCAATTACCTGATGCAATGCGCTGAAATGATTGGCCAGGTTATTGAGCGATTCAAGTACGCTAAACCGGTGATCTTTGTATTCATTGTCTTTAAGAAAAGATTCCAGGTCAATCAGCTTAGCACCCGACTTTTTTGTGTTATCCACCAGCAAACTGAGGGTAAATACATTGTCCTCCGGTTCGTCCACTTTTATCACCGGAATATATTCCTTCCCGGACAAATAAAAATTGTTCAGCCATTTGTGTATGGCTTCGGGCGTGCCTTTTTCGCCAATATCATTAAAGGTATATACCTCAGAAGCAAAAAACAGTTGCCTTATTTTGCCGGCCTGCGAATCATCTTCAGGTAGGCCTGCGCCGTAATATTCGTAAACAAACCAATCCAGGAAAAGCGAAATCAACTGGATTAACTGGTCTTCCTTCCCGAGGTATTTGGGCTCCAGGGGGTGTTCATAGATTCGGATGATATCGCCGGGAGTGGTATCCAGTAAGTTTGAAAAAATATCCCTCACACTGGGATTAATCAAAGCAGGAATGTACCTGATCCTGTAATTGTCATGCGGTAATCTGATGAGCTGGGGAATGAATGCACTTTGCCTGATCAGGCTGATTGAAAAATGATAAACCGCATAAATAGCACGCAGTTCAGGGCACAGCCGATTTGAATATTTGTTGGGGATTTCCTGCAAATAATCAATAAAACCGCCAATGCCAATATCTCCATGAAAATGTATTGTTGCCTCATCGCTGATTAATTCTGCGTGATCATAAGACAAGCTGTAATCGATTTTGATATTTGCTTCCCGGTAAACCTCGTATTCGTTGTAGAAATCAAGCCCTTCCACCTCTTCCTGAGTTTCAATGAGTTTTTTAAGCCCTTTTTCTGTTTTGTTGTATGCTTTTTTGATCTCATTTTTGAAATTCCCTGTAGAAAACATACTGTGTTCTTCCAGCAGGGAAAGCAACTCATTTTTCATTTCAGGGATAACCGAAAAGTCTATGTTTTCCGGTTGCTTGTCAGCGATATTCTGTTTTGATGCTTCGGGTTTATCTTTTATGAGCTCATCAGCCTGCGGGATGGTGGAAATGTTTTTGTCCGGCAGCATGCCTGATTTTTCCAGCTCGCCAATAATATCCAGTCCTTTGAGGTTGAACAGGATGAAGGGATTTTTATCAATTTCATTGGCGATGATGTATATTACGGCAGCGATGTGTTTGCATGGCACAGCCCAGTCGGGGCAAGAACAGTGCATGTCTATATCGTTCCATGTGCGGGGAAATATTTGGATGCCTTCCTTTGTGGTATATTCATGCAGAGAACTGGGCAATTCAAGGTTTACCAGGCTGGTCAGTAACATGGGATTGCTGTGGATTTTAACCATGATCTTGCGCTTATCGGTTGCTGATAACTGAGGAACGCTGCAACTTACAGCATAAGGCTTTATTCTCGACCCCTGCACGTCTGCATGAATGTTATTTTTGTTGATTTTAATGTCAGTAACATAGCCTTTATTGGCATAGGTTCTTCCACGTGGTAAGCGGTTTGAGAAATC
>CAZGPW010000261.1:0-3636 GCA_964527535.1 uncultured Bacteroidales bacterium | reverse complement strand
CCACCTGTCAGGCGATGTAGTGCGATGTGTTGAGCGGTGTCGAAACAAGCGTTGCCGAACTATCTTCCATTAATACCATAAGCAAAGCAATAATAATTGCTTATTTCTTATAATGGGTGATCTGACAGGTGGTGCTATCAAAAAGGTTTGTGTGGAACCGTATTATCTTACCGCAGCCCGCCGGCGCCGGATTACCCTGCCGGCGGTGATGGCGGAGGCGGAGACCATGTTAATAAAAGAAACATTGTTCCCGCTGCCATGAAAATCTTGATTCGAAAGAATTATTAGAACCCTTTTAGCTTAAAAACGCAGAAGATGTCATAATTATGTTTTATTTGCATTGATAAAATAACGTGAATCATGAGAAACATATCCCTACTAATCATGTCATTTCTGATGTCGGCAGGTGCTTTCAGTCAACAAGTCATGACTTCTGCATTGCAGGATTACATACACAACAACCCAACACAGCCCATTGAAATCATCGTATATTTCAATGAAGAGGTGAACCTTTCCCAATTTAACAAGGACATGAAGTCAGAAAAAGCCACAAAATCCAGGCGCATACAATCCTTACGGGATGAACTGGAATCGGTAGCCCAGCGTTCACAGCTTGTTTTCCTGGAACATCTGCACACCAACATACACAAACACGAAGATGTGCAAATCAAACGCAGGTTTTGGGTACGCAACGCCATGTTAATTGAAACAGCCCCGGAATTAATTTATACACTGGCTGCCATTGAAATGGTAAAACGCATAGACATCAACAGCCCACGGTACAGAATTGAAGAACCCATATCTGCTGCTCCTGCATCAACACGCACCGTCGGGGGAACAGAACCAGGGCTGGAAGCTGTCAACGCTCCTGCACTCTGGGCACTTGGATACACAGGAAGAAACACCTTATTTTTAAGCATTGATACCGGGGTTTTTACAGATCATCCGGCATTTTCTGAACGGTACGCAGGCAATCATTTTCCTTTGGATTATGTATGGTACGGCATGCGTTACCCTTTCCCTTTTGATCATTCGTCATCTACCCATGGCACACACACCACAGGCACTGTACTGGGCCTTGAAAAAGAAACCAACGATACCATTGGCATGGCCTGGGAAGCGTATTGGATGGCCAGCGACCCCGTAGCCGGTTCAAATTCTGAAATCCTTGATCCCGCTGTTTTGCTGGAAGTGTTTGAATGGGTACTCGATCCGGATGGCAATCCTGCTACCACGCATGACGTCCCGGACGTTATCAACAACAGCTGGGGGTATGACTATGATATGGCACTGGAAATGAATACATGTGAACTTGAAGAAGCCCACATACTTGAAGTCATTGAGGCTGCCGGCATCTGCTCTCCCTTTTCAGCAGGAAACGATGGCCCCGGAGCTGCAACCACCGGTTTTCCGGCCATGATGACATTCAATGATCTGAATGCAATGGCTGTTGGTGCTGTTAATGGAAATATCAGCGGGTACCCCATTGCGGATTTTTCATCCCGCGGCCCAACAACCTGCAATGATTCTTCCGGCCCGATCAACATCAAACCTGAAGTTTCTGCTCCCGGCGTTTCCGTGCGTTCTGCTTCCGGGCATGACGGATATGCCAATTTATCCGGAACATCCATGGCTTGCCCTCATGTTTCAGGGGCACTATTACTGCTGAAAGAGGCCTTTCCATACCTCGGCGCTTATGAATTAAAAGATGCCCTTTATAAAACTGCGATTGACCTTGGAGATACAGGTGAAGATAACACATACGGAAGCGGCATTATTGATGTTTATGCTGCATATCAGTTTCTTGCTATAACAAACAATCCCGTTCCTCCTGTTACCGATTCTTTTGACCTTGCTGTTACAGTTGATGATCCTTCCGGATTGTATTTCTGCCCGGGACAAGCCTCCTGGTCGCCAACTTGTACATTTTTTAACGCCGGACAGGAAAACATAACAGAAATACACTACCATTACAGCCTGAATGGTGGCGATACCATCAGCAAGACCTGGAATGGAAACCTCCCTGCAGAAACACAGATTGATGTTGTTCTGGATGATATTGAACTTACTTCCGGATTCAATGAATTGTATATCTGGGGTGAAATTCCCGGGGCCGGCAGGGAATACAACGGCTTCAACAACGCAGATGTTACTCACATAAACCTCATTAAACAAAATAATTACCCGTGGGCAGAAGATTTTGATAACATCGAAACCGGTTTTATGAACTCACCATGGGTTGTGGACAATGAAGATGCCCAGCGTACATGGGAAATTTCCGATATCAACGGCGGAGCAACACGTGCCTTGATGATGGACTGTTTGAATTATTTCGACAGGGGACAAAAAGATCACATATATTCCCCTGTGATCAGTTTGCCACAAACGGATTCCATCACCCTGAGTTTTCACCTTGCATACAAAAAACGGATGGAATATTTGTTTGCTGACAGCATAAAAGTACATGCAGCCACCGGTTGCGGTTCTGAATTTACACAGCTTTTATACAGCAACGGCGGTGAAACCATGGCCACGGTTGACGGCAACAGCAGCAACAACCATTTTGTTCCGGATACCATCACGGACTGGGATACCATCCAGGTTGATATCAGCGATTTTGCAGGCGAAGATATAATGCTGAAATTCACAGCCATCAACGATAACGGCAGCAGCATGTATGTTGACAATGTTGCCGTTTCGGGTTCAGCATCATCCATTGAAACAAAAAATAAAAATGACATTTTCTCAATACATCCCAACCCTGCCCATCATGATGTAAAAATAGCGCTTGAACACACAACAAAATACGATGGAATGGTTACAGTGTACAACCTACAGGGACAACCCATGAGGCAATTCCATACATCCAAAGGAACAAAAACCGCCACCCTGGATTTGGCAGGCTTTCCGGCAGGCATGTATATGCTTCGGTATTCAGACTATGAAAGAACGGGAATAAAACGGCTTGTTGTTAAATAAGTGTTCTATTCCCAATAAAAAGCTACCATAAAATATATTAATAGCATAATATTATCTTAAATTATTGTTAAGCGTGTAAAAAGTAACATGTCATTTGCTATTTTTGAACAAACAAATATCATTATCACTATGAAACGGACAGCTTTATTTTTAATGTTTTTTATCTTTCTTGTGTCTTGCAATAATGATAAAAAAGACAAGAAGACATGGGATTATCCAGAGACAAAAAAGACAGATGTTGTGGATGAATATTTTGGTACAGAAGTGCCGGATCCATACCGCTGGCTTGAAAATGACACCTCCCCGGAAACGGAAGCATGGGTTAAAAAACAAAATGAAGTCACATTTTCATACCTTGAAAACATTGATTTTCGTGATGATATCCGGCAGCGGCTAAAATCAATATGGGATTATCCAAAAATTTCTGCGCCTTATCACAAAGCAGGGTATTATTTTCTGTATAAAAATGACGGGCTGCAAAACCAATCGGTGCTGTATTATAAATCAGACATTGAAGACAAGGAACAAATATTACTTGACCCGAATAAATTATCCGATGATGGAACCGTGGCATTGGCAGGCACCTCGGTATCGGATGATGGAAAATACCTGGCATACGGAATATCAAGAAGCGGAAGCGACTGGAAAGAATATTAC
>CAZGPW010000260.1:0-2171 GCA_964527535.1 uncultured Bacteroidales bacterium | reverse complement strand
TTTCTCTATACTCTTTCAGCAAAACTTTCAATTTGTGAACAAAATCTGCCATTGACTCTGCACTTTGTGCTTCCCCATAGTGTAATGCAGGAGAAGTGCCGGAACGCACAATTTGTCCGGAAATATATCGTCCAGCTGGAGTGTTGTGCAAATTTTCAGAAACCTTCAAAATAAGAACGGCAAAAATAATCAGCCTTTCTTCCAAATCAAACTTTCTTTTGTTCTGACTTTGGCTGTTAACTTCATCATTCGACATTCCTTGTTCAGTATTCATTATCCGTCTCCGCTGATCTACGCCGGACAGGTTTTCCTTTTTGGTTCTGGCCCTAAAGGAGTTCCCTTCATGGTAAATTTGTCCAGGTTAGGGTTTAGTGGTGAGGTTTTAGTTTTGCTTGTCCTAACACCTCACCCCTAAACCCTTATTCTATTTTCCGGGGGCAAGAACTGATTCGTTACCTGAAAAGTATTCCCTGTGTTGTAAAGCATTCATATTTTTCTTTTAGTTTTTAAAATCAGCATATCTTTACAACCAGTTTTTGGCTTTATGATGTTATTATAACCATTTGCATATCAATAAACAAGACAGTAAAACATGATAAATTTTGTAAATCTTGGTGAACGAGGCAGCTTGCTTGACCAGTTTGTTTCCGAAATACGCAGTGAAATCATTCAAAAAGACCGCATGCGGTTTCGCAGGAACATGGAACGCGTGGGTGAAATCATGGCATACGAAATATCCAGGGAAATGGTTTTTAAACGGGAAAACATCAAAACGCCCCTTGGTGTTGCCAGCGTGCCTGTGTTAGAAAAGCAGCCGGTTTTAATAACCATCCTCAGGGCCGGCATCCCTTTTCATCAGGGATTTATCAATTACTTTGACAACGCTGATAACGCTTTTGTGGCAGGATTCCGTAAGTATCATGATGATAAGTCATTTGAAATAAAAATGGATTATGTCACCGCGCCTGACCTTGCAGGCAGGGATATCATCATTGCTGACCCCATGCTGGCAACAGGCTCCAGTTTTGAATTGGCATACAAAGCATTGAAAGCCTTTGGAGATCCTGCTCATGTCCATCTTGCTGCCATCATTGCTTCCAAAGAGGGCATACAACGCCTCGAAAACCTCATGCCATCAAGCAAATGCACAATATGGACTGCCGGGGTGGATGATGAATTGACCGTAAAATCTTACATCGTACCCGGACTGGGCGATGCCGGAGATTTGGCTTACGGCCCTAAAATGTCAAAATAAAGGCACTGAAAATCAGGCAATACACGATTTTAGTGCATTACCCCATTTTCTTAAACACCGGAAATACGATGGCGTGCATTTTAGCATTTTTGAGCAGGAAATATGATCTGGTATTTCCACGTCTTTCTTTGCGAGATGATATTCTTCACCCTTTTTTCAGCAAAACCAACTTACCTTATGGAAAAATGATGTCTGCGGCTTTTAGTTATTATTCAATTCCATAAAACCTGCATCTGCAGTAGAACCAATTTAACAAATTGTGTCTTTAAAGGATTTTTGGTAATTTATCCATTCCTCCTAAATAACCACAGAAACAATGCTGAAATCTACACATTTTGTAAAAATAAAAATAATAATTGTTTGTTTGTATTAAAATAATGTTTATATTTGTTATGTAAACATTGCACAAAATGCAGGCTTGAGGTATTCCAATGCGTGTAGATAGGTTAAAAAAAAGCATGGTGAAACAGACGAATGCCCCTTGATTTTTTGAATTGCTTTTAACTTGTGAATAAATAAAAAAACATATAATATGAAGACACAAAAACTCCTCCCCATTTTACTCATTTTGCTCCTTGCAAAAACAAGCACCTACGCCCAACCCGAAAGCTTTTATCATGAGTTTCCGATACAATTTAATGATTCTGTAATGTTGTTTTTTCAACAAAACTCATTTCAAATAAGCGATAGTACGTATCTTTCAACAGGTAACCATGGTATAAACTTTTATGGTTATGCCGGTCGGGTGATATGGGACTCCGCAGGCAATGTATTGGATGCCAAATATCTGAATGTGGATGAATCATTTTATTTAAATGGTTTAGCACGCATTGATTCAAATCGGTTTTTGCTGTATGGTAATTTCGATTATTATCATGACAACACCGGAAATATGATTGACAAAGCTGCTGCTATG
>CAZGPW010000259.1:0-25200 GCA_964527535.1 uncultured Bacteroidales bacterium | reverse complement strand
ATTCGGCATAGCCATTGCTTTTGCATTATACCAGCTTGTTTTATAATCACTTACAAGCCTGATAGAACTGGATTTACGAGACTCCGGCATCATGTCTATCCCCGACAAACTGGATCAACTCAGGAACCTTGAACGGCTTTACATTGATTGTCCGGTGCCAGCTTCTGTGACCAACAGCAACCCACGCTTGAAAATAAACCCGCCGGAAAAGGCTATGGGCGAGTTATAAATCAAAAATGAACTTTACGAAAGTTTTAAAACTTTCGTAAAGTTCATTTAGCCTTAGCCCTTGTATTTTAACATTTCTTCGTAATCTACAGTGTAAATCATATCGGCATGTTTGGCGTTTTCTGATGTTACCATGTTTAGGAACAATTCAGCAGAATGATAAAATTTTTCCTCGCGGATGGAGTCTTTCAGCAGCAGGTAGGTCATGATGATGTTACCTGCCATTTCAACCAGGCGGCGCGCATGAAAATCAAACAAATCGTTGTTATCTTCAATCTTATCATTTTGTTCAACCACATGGTGGTATGCCTTTTCATACGCTTCTTTCATGCTTTTGAGCACTTCCAGTTGGACGTTATATGGTGCTGGATAATTCTCATCCGCATAGGCATCCATTTGTTTGGCAAACAATCCGGTGGTTACGCCGCTAATGGCTGCCACAACCTGCAGTTGGGTTGTGCCTTCGTATATGTTGGTAATGCGGGCATCACGGTACAGCCGTTCAATGGGGAAATCTTTCATGTAGCCGGCTCCGCCATGGATCTGTAGTGAATCGTATGCAATTTCATTGCAGTATTCGCTGCCAAACAATTTTGCCAGCGGGGTATAAGCATCGGCCAGCCGGTTGTAGGTTTTCATTTCCTTGCGCTCTTCCGGTTCCAGCTTGCGCTCGGCACTCAGGTGTGTATAGGTTTTATAAACATCCACAAAGCGTGCAGTTTCATAAAGCAGGGCACGGGCAGCGTGTGTTTTTGCCCGCATGTTTGCCAGCATTTCATACACGGCCGGGAAGTTAACGATTGTTTCCCCGAATTGCACGCGCTCAGAAGCGTATTTTTCGGCTTCTCTCAGTGCAGCTTCGGCAAGGCCAACGGATTGGGCAGCCACCCCGATACGCGCACCGTTCATCAGCGACATCACATATTTGATAAGCCCCAGCCTGCGGTTTCCAATCAGTTTGGCAGGAGCGTCTTTAAACACCAGTTCACAGGTGGGGGAGCCTTTTATGCCCAGTTTGTTTTCGATGCGGCGCACTTTCACGCCACCGTCATTTTTGTCATGCACAAACAAGCTGAGGCCGCGGCCATCGTGTGTGCCTTCTTCTGATCTGGCCAGTACCAGTGCAATTTCAGCGTCCCCGTTGGTGATAAACCGTTTCACCCCATTGAGATACCAGGTGTCGTCTTTTTCGTTGTATGTGGCTTTAAGGGCTACACGCTGCAGGTCAGAACCGGCATCCGGCTCTGTCAAATCCATAGAGGCCGTTTCGCCTTTGTTAAAACGGGGCAGGAAAGCCTGTTTGATCTCTTCATCGGCAAATTCGTGAATGGTTTCGGCACAATCCTGTAATCCCCAGATATTGGCAAATCCGGCATCGGCACGGCTGACTATTTCAGCAGCCATAACATAAGGAACCATAGAAAAATTGAGCCCATCGTATTTGCGTGGCAGCGACATTCCAATTACACCGGCCTGCGCCAGTTTGTCATGGTTTTCCTGTGTGCCTTTGGCATAATATACCCTGTCACCTTTGTGATGAGCCCCTTCCTGGTCAACAGATTCGGCGTTTTCGGCAATCACATTGCCACTGATATCACCAATGATTTCCAGCACTTTTTCGTAGGAATCCATGGCATCTTCAAAATCGGCAGGCGCATAATCATATTCGGATGCATCCGCGTAGTCATTTTCCTTAAGCCTGACAATTTTTTTCATCAGGGGATGGTTCAAATGAAATTGCAGGTCTTTGTTATCGTTATAAAAATTTGCCATTGTTCAAAATTTTAGTTTTACTTGGTATTTTTATGATATGCTTCAATCATTCTGGGAATGATCGTATTAAGATCTCCGTTAATGACATAGTCTGCCACCTCATTGATGGGTGCATCCGGATCGTTGTTGATGGCAATGACCATGGCGGATTCTTTCATTCCGGCTGTGTGTTGCACCTGCCCTGAAATGCCGCATGCAATGTACAATTTTGGCCTGACAGTGACACCGGTTTGGCCTACCTGCCTTTCGTGAGGGGCAAATCCAGCATCAACAGCAGCCCTGGAAGCACCAACTTCGGCGCCAAATACATCCGCCAGTTTAAACAAAAGCTTGAAATTTTCTTTTGAGCCTACGCCATAGCCTCCGGATACAATGATGGGCGCATTTTTGATGTTTATTTTGCTTTCTTCGATATGGCGTTCGATGATGTCCACAACAAAATCCGCATCGTCAAGCATGGAAGCTGTATCAACGGTATTTACGCTTCCCTTGTAATTGGGATCATGTATTTCTTTGCGCATAACGCCTTCACGCACGGTGGCCATTTGCGGGCGGTGGTCAGGATTAATGATGGTAGCAATGATGTTTCCGCCAAAAGCGGGGCGTATTTGATACAACAGGTTTTTATATTGCGTATCTGTTTTTTTGTCATGATGATCGCCAATGACAAGCTCGGTGCAATCTGCTGTAAGGCCGGATTTTAATTTACTGGATACCCGTGGCCCCAGGTCACGCCCGGTGGTTGTTGCGCCAAGCAAAGCAATCTGAGGCTGCTCTTTTTTCATGACATCAACCGATATTTTTGTAAAAGGCATTGTCAGATAATGTTTCAATCGCTTGTCTTCAGCGATGTGAACCGTATCAACGCCGTAGGGGAAAAGCTCTTTTTCGATGCCCTGGAGTTTGTTCCCGATGACAAGCGCCTCGAGTTCCACGCCCAAATCTTTAGCCAGGTGTTTGCCTTTGGTAAGCAATTCCAAAGAAACATCTGCAGGCTTGCCCTGTTCGGTTAATTCAATAATGACAAATACATTGTTCATAATATATATGTTTTACCCAATGGTATGGTTATCAATCATTTCTTTAATAAGATCATTTATTTCAGCGCTGGAATCACCCAGTTTTTTGGTTTCTTTGGCTGTAAACACCACATTTTCAATTTTCTTTACTTTCGTGGGACTTCCACTCAGCCCGAGTAGCGCTTTATCAGCTTCCACACACTCAACATCCCATTCCAGGATTTTCAGCCATGGTTTGTTTTGCAGCATGTTTTCATAATCCCTGGCTTCCGATTGCAGTTCGGAAACCGTACGGGCATGTTTGAATTTCATGGTAAGTTTTGCGTGCCGTGTTCTGCACTCCGGAGCTGAGCCGGTTACTGTGATAACAACAGGGTAAGGTGCTTTTACTATTTCCACGCCATTTTCAAGCCTGCGTTTTAAGGTAATCCGCTCAGTTGTCATCTTTTCAATGTTTTCGACGTAAGTTACCTGCGGCCAATCCAGTTTTTCAGCCACCTGCGGGCCTACCTGTGCGGTATCGCCATCAATAGCCTGCCTGCCCGCAATGATTATATCCGGATTGATTTTTTTTACTGCCATGGCAATGGCGTAAGAAGTTGCCAGTGTATCCGATCCTGCAAAAGCACGGTCGGTGAGCAATATACCTTTATCTGCACCGCGGTAAAGGGCTTCCCTGATGATTTCAGCAGCCCGCGGAGGCCCCATGGTCAGCAGGGTAATGCTTGCATCATAATTATCTTTGATCTGCAGTGCCTGTTCAAGCGCATTTAGATCTTCGGGATTAAAAATGGCGGGAAGCGCTCCCCTGTTTACGGTGCCGTCAGATTTCATAGCATCCTGGCCCACATTTCTGGTATCAGGAACCTGTTTTGCCAACACACAAATGTTCAGTTTTTTCATGCGACTCATCTTTCATGATTTAAGATGCAAAAATAAAAAAAAATCAACACCCCAAACGGTTTGACCTGTAATTAGATTTTATTGACATCATGACGGGCGCATCCCCGCATAACAGCGGGGTCGGTGTACGCCTGCAAGCTGCACTGCCGGATGCCGGTATCTGCACGACGGTGGCAGGGAGTTTCCGCTGGTCACTCCTGCCACCGCGCAGAATAACACGGCATCCGGCAGCACAGGCTTTCCGGCTCCCACCTTGCGCGGGAATTTTACCAATACAGGAGATTTTTGGCCATAATTCAGCTTTTTTTCCTTTTACCACCGTTCCAAAGCCTGGAAAAAAGTATGGATATAGCGAATTAAAAATTCAACCGGTACAAAAACATCGGGAAAAATCCCTGCTGGTAATTATATACAACCTCACCATTACTTTGATCATAGGTTTGGTTGAACACATTTTTATGGTTGGTGATGTTTTGTACATCCAAAGCCCATTCCTGTGAAACCTTTTTGCCGTTTAATTTTAAGCTGATACGTCCGTCCAGGCGAAAATAACACGGGCCGCGTTTTACATACGCACTGGCATAATCATACACTGTATAATTGTTGGCTTCCGAAGCATCTTCATCAATGCTCATAAGCGGATTTCCACCGGCAAGTACAGTTTTGACATTGAAGTTGACAAATGTTTTATCATTAAGAGGCAATTCGATACCACCCAATGTATTAATCACGTATTGATTGTTAAATGCCGTGTTACGCCATTGGCCGTCAGGGTTCTTAAATTCTGATTCAAACAATGAGGCCGTGATCAAAAAATAATAGGATTTGCTCAGAAATTTTTCAAGCGTAAATTCAATCCCGTAATTACGTCCCAGCCCTTCATTTTTCAGGCTGTCAATGCGTGGAAAATTAAACCCGGCACCAAAATTTACGTTTGAAAATACAGAACGGACAGGAATGTCATACAAGTATTGGTAATAAGTCTCGGCTTTAAAGCGCAAGTCTGGTGTGATCACAAAATCGTAAGCAAGTACGGCATGGTGTGATTTGGTGAAATCAAGGTTTTTGTTGGAGAAAACATACGTGTTTGTTGAATCAATATAATTTTGTGTGAAGTATGTAATTCCCGGTTGCATCATGGAATGCAGGCCATAACCGGCACTAAGGGTATGCTGTGGAGCAAGTTCATATGACAGGTTGGTGCGTGGTTCGATTGCATGTGAACCATTGTATTCAAGATACTGCCCGTGTAATCCGCTGTATAACGTCAATTGGTCCGAAAACTTATGTTTCCATTGAGCATAGATTTGCAGCAGGTTCAAATAATCACCTTCAACGTCTGTGTTTATATTATAGGTATAAAAAGGCGACCCGCCAATGGTATCAATGTGGCTTAATGCGCTGTCAAGGTAATTGACAAGTGTTGTTTCAACATTTAATCCCGTTTCGATGACATTGCGATTGTTGATCTTTGAGGTCAGTTTTGTGCCTGTATGCCATCTGTATTCCCTGTTTTGTTCTTTAAAATACAATATCTCTTTTTCTATTTCTGACTGATTGTCATCAGCGTATTTCAGGCTGTCAACTGTTGTTTGAACCTGATAAGCCGATGCTGACACATGGGTTTTGATGCGGGTGTTTTCATTGATAAAATAGAGGTGATTGGCTAAAACCGTTCCCATATCAGAACCATTTCTGGTGTTCACCCCCGCAGTATTTCCATACGTGTTGTCATTGTCAGCATCTTGTTCAAAAACAATATGTGATGTGCCTCCAATGCCGGTGAAGCTGAATGTTCCTGTTTTCTTTGTAGGGAAATGAACTTTAAAAGACAAATCCTGGTATTGTGGCACACCTCCACCTGCAACATCAATGCCCAGGGCATCCATCACGCCAAGTGTGGAATACCGGTAATTTAACAGGTAAGTTGACCTGCCCTTTTTACTGAAAGGGCCTTCTGTTCCCAGTTCAAAACCGTTGAAACCTACCTGAAAGACAT
The DNA here is from genome assembly GCA_964527535.1 of uncultured Bacteroidales bacterium. GTDB lineage: Bacteria > Bacteroidota > Bacteroidia > Bacteroidales > ML635J-15 > JAQIBY01. Next base: position 19,278 of record CAZGPW010000259.1, on the reverse strand, counting down.
GTTGCCGGGTGGTGTTGTTGCCGTGCCTCATATTAAGGTCAAAAACCCCGGATATAGCATCCCCGTATTCTGCGGGAAATGCCCCCGTGAAAAAATCGGAATTGGTCAGCAAATTGTTGTTGAGCATGCTGACAGGGCCGCCGGTACTGCCCATGGCACCAAAATGGTTGGGGTTAGGAATGGGCACACCATCCAGACGCCATAATAAACCTGTGGGGCTGTTGCCCCGGATGATGATATCGTTTCGCTGGTCACCGGCAGAGATAACGCCCGCGAAATTTTGTGCCATACGTGAAGGGTCGCCCAGGGCACCGGCATACCGCTCAGTTTCTTCCTTGTTGAAAGAGCGGGCACTCACGGAAGCCATTTTGTTTATTGGCTTGTTTTTGTTGTAATATGCTTTTATAACCACCTCATCAAGCTGTTCAACCATGGGCACTAATTCAAATTCCAGGTAAAGTTCCTTTCCACTTTGGATCAACACATTGTGTTTTATCGAAGCTTTGTATCCCAGGAACGAGGCTCGGATGTCATACCTTCCCACCGGTAAGTCATGAAGTTTAAATTCCCCCCTGTCATCTGCCATTGTGCCCATCCCATCATGGTCTAAAACAGTAATGTTGGTGCCGGGTATGGGTTTTTGTGTTTCTGCATCCCTGACGATCCCACGCAATGATTGTGTGCTTGTGTTTTCCTGTCCCAACACGCCCAACGCCATAAGCAAAAACAGAAGATAAACTGAAAACCTCATGATTATGGTATTTATCTTTAAAAATAAATTGTTTTTTCAATTATCATACCAAACAAATGAAAAGATTGCAAAATCAAAAGAAAATTGTCGGCGTTACTGTTGATAACGGATGTGGTGAATGTTTTTGAAAGGAAACAGGACATGATTTCTCATGCCAAAAACCCCGCACAAAGGTATGTGATTATTGTTAAAACATTACTTGAATCAAAAAAACCAATTTAATGCAACCTTTTCTGTGTTGTAACGTTTCATTTATAATATAACTAATTTTTACTCGTATGATTAAACCAGCCCTGTTTTTTATTTTATTTTTTATTTCCGTTACAGCCATATCCCAGGATTCTTGTGACACAGCACCATTTCTTGATTTTCAAGATTACGGGACATGCGGTACAATGGTACTTCATGATTTTGATTTAGCAAACGCAACAGCTTCAGATTATAACGCCCCGCCGTGTATGGAAAACACCCAGGGGGCAAAAGACCTGTGGTACAAATTTATCGTGCCCGCCAGTGTAACCGGGCTTAGTTTTCATGTGTTTAATTCTGACAATGTTCCTTTTCCGGACGTTTCAGAACCTGCACTTGCCATTTATTCCGGCTTTTCGTGTGATGAATTGGAATTGCTTTCCTGTTTTGAATCAGATTCACTGGGGCAGTTTGTAAACATGGAAATACGCTGGGAACAAATCAACGGAATTACACCAGGTGATACTTTGTATTTGCGCGTATGGGACCAAAACGATATGGACCAAAAATTATTTCTGGCTGTAAGTGAACGAATGTCATTGCAGGAAGATACATGCATGGGAGCAGTACCTTTATACGATGGAATATGCAATATTTTAGGAAAACCCGATAGTTTACCTGCTCCGGAGGAATGTAACTGGACAATTTCTGACAATGAAGTTTTCTATCATTTTACAGTTGACAACGACGATGAGCAACCATACACCATTAATTTCACAAACGTGAATATGTTTGGTCATGAAGGGTCTCCCCCATCTGATTTTTTTGTGCAGGTAGCTGTTTATGCATGGAACGGTGTAGATTGTACCGGCATTGGCGGAAGCCCAACCAGTGATCCCCCAAACAATTCCGGTTCATACATGGGATGTGCCACCGACAGCATTGATTTCAGCTTTTCTGCAGATTTACAACCCGGACAATATATCCTGGTTACAGACGGTTACAGTTCTTTAGCCGGCAACGCTCTTTTTTATACCGATGTCAGCCTGGGTGCTTTAAAATCAGGCCTTCATATACATAATGAGTTTGCAGTATTTCCCAATCCATCCACTGGTAAAGTGCATATTGAATCTGATACATACCAGCAATGTGCCATTTATTCAGCTATAGGGAAATTAATTCAAACCCATGATATCAGGGATGGTAATTTGACCATATCCGGCCTCAAAGCAGGGATGTATTTTATCCGTTTCTTTGATGAACAAAATTCAGAAACCAGGAAATTGATTGTTCAGTAATACTTTTCTCATAAATATAATGCGTATCCCTTTTATACCGATATGTATTCACTTCGGCAAGCTCACTTGGTATCAGAACTTCATTCTGTCCATATCCCGCTTCATATCCTTATCCTTAATGTCCTTGCGCTTATCGTGCAGTTTTTTTCCATGCGCCAGTGCTATTTCCACTTTGGCCAATCCCCTTTCATTGATAAAAAGAGATACCGGCACAAGGGTAAACCCGCGTTCGGTTACGTATTTCCGGATTTTTTTGATTTCACTTTTCTGAAGCAGCAATTTGCGTGTTCGCTGTGGTTCATGGTTTTCAATGTTGCCAAATTGATATTCTGAAATATGCAGGCCTTTAATAAACACTTCACCGTTTTTATCAAGGTAACAATAAGCGTTGTTGAAATTCACTTTCCCGTTGCGAATGGATTTTATCTCGGTGCCAAAAAGTTGAATCCCTGCAACAAAAAAATCTGTCAACTGGTAATTGAATGAAGCCTTTTTATTTTTAAATTCCCTTACTTTTTCATGTTCCATAAAAACCTCCTAAAACCATGTCATAAACGGTTGACGTAATGCCAGCACCAAAAACAAAACCAGCAAATGAATCCCTACTGTAAATATCAGGGCCAAAATACCAAACAGGCTTATTTTTTCCTTATGTATTCCGGGAATCTTCTGGGTGCCGACCCAGAACAAATATACTGCGTATGCAGATAATATCCCCAGGAAAAACATACTCCGGAATAAGGCCATGACAGCAATGGGGAAGTATCCTAAAATAAGCGGTAAAGCCAGAAGCTGAGCACACCGCTTGCCTTTATCTTCATTATCAAACGTTTTAAGAAGATATTTCAAAGCGATGGCTGACAAAAAATACGCCACAATCAACCCAGCCACGATGGATATAGAAAAAAATAAAATGTACAAAACAGAAGCAGAAAAATACGCAGAAAGGACCATACCAAAAAACTCAGCCAGCCCCAGAACGATTACCCCCGGCAAATAAAAACCCCGGATGACGCTTACCGGGTCAATCGGTTTTTTCATCAGTTCTTTCCAGGTATTGACAGGGGCTATTATCAATCGTCTCAGTATCTGTAATCGCTTATTTATATCCATGCTGGCCATACCTTGCAAAACTACACAAAACATACATGCCGGAATCATAAAACAATCATAAATTCAATTTATTTTGTGGTTCTTCTGAAAACATCATGTTAGCGCCGGCGTCGCTTTTTTTGCATGCATGCTGCTAACCTATTAGTTGGCAAAAGTAAATGCATTATCCTGATAATCAACCTTGATCGGTTTGGCTTTGTCCACTTTATCGGCAATGATTTCCGTGGAAACAGCGTCAAGTATCTCCTTTTGAATGACACGTTTCACCGGACGGGCACCAAATTGCGGGTCCCAGCCCTTTTCAGCCAGTTTATCAATGGCTTTATCTGTGATCTCAAGCTTGATGTTTTGTTTAGCCAGACGTTTGCGAACCATTTCCATCTGCAATTTCACAATGCCTTTCATATCGGTTTTGGTCAGCGGTGTGAACAACAGTACATCGTCAATACGGTTCAGAAATTCCGGTTTTACCTCTTTTCGCATTAATTGCAACAACTGTTTGCGGATTTCATCCCGTTTTTCCTGTGGCAATTCATCGCCCTGGTAATCTTTCCAGGCTTCTTGCAATAGTGATGTTCCCATGTTGCTGGTCATCACCACGATCGTATTTTTAAAGTTGACTGTCCGTCCTTTGTTGTCTGTTAGCCTACCATCATCAAGCAATTGCAGCAATATATTGAACACATCGGCATGTGCTTTTTCGATTTCATCAAGCAGAATAACAGAATATGGCTTACGACGCACCGCTTCGGTAAGCTGACCGCCTTCGTCGTATCCTACGTATCCCGGAGGTGCGCCAACCAGACGCGAAACGGAATGCCTTTCCTGATATTCCGACATGTCAATGCGTGTCATCATATCGTCATCGTCAAACAGGAATTCCGCCAGCGCTTTGGCCAGTTCGGTCTTACCAACACCTGTGGATCCCAGGAACAAGAAAGAACCAATGGGACGATTCTGGTCTTGCATGCCAGCCCTGCTCCTACGCACAGCATTACTGACAGCGTTTATGGCCTGGTCTTGTCCTACAACCCGTTTGTGTAATTCATCCTCAAGTTTTAAGAGTTTTTCCCGTTCACTTTGCATCATTCTGCTGACCGGAATACCTGTCCACCTGGACACCACTTCAGCAATGTCTTCGGTTGATACTTCCTCGCGTATCATGGCTTTGTCGCCCTGTTTTTTGATGAGCTTTTCACGCAGGGTTTTTATTTTTTCTTCGGCTTCTTTGATTTTGCCGTAACGTATTTCGGCTACGGCACCGTAATCGCCGGAACGTTCGGCTTTATCAGCTTCAAAACGGTATTCTTCAATGGCTTTTTTGGTTTTTTGAATATCATCAATGATATTGCGTTCCTGCTCCCAGGATGCCCGCATTTGATTTCGCTTATCCTGCAACTCGGCAAGTTCTTTGCCCAGTTCATCCAGTTTCTTTTTGTCTTTTTCCCGCTTGATGGCCTCCCGTTCAATTTCGAGCTGTTTGATTCGCCTTTCGATTTCATCAATTTCTTCCGGTAAAGAGTTCATTTCCAGCCTTAATTTAGAAGCTGATTCATCAATCAGGTCAATGGCTTTATCGGGTAAAAACCTTTCGGTAATATAGCGGTGTGAAAGTTCTACCGCCGAAATGATGGCATCGTCGCGGATTCGAACTTTATGGTGATTCTCATATCTTTCTTTCAGGCCACGGAGTATTGAAATGGCACTGGCTTCGTCTGGTTCATCTACCATCACTTTCTGAAATCGACGTTCGAGGGCTTTGTCATTTTCAAAATGTTTTTGATACTCATCCAGGGTTGTGGCACCTATAGCCCTGAGTTCTCCCCGTGCCAGTGCAGGTTTCAGGATGTTGGCTGCGTCCATGGCGCCCTGGGTTTTTCCTGCGCCTACGAGCGTATGTATCTCGTCAATAAATAGCACGATTTCCCCTTCGGAGCCAACGACTTCTTTAACAACGGATTTCAGCCTTTCCTCAAATTCACCCTGGTATTTAGCGCCTGCGATGAGCGCCCCCATATCCAGACTGAAAATTTGCCTGTTCTGCAAACCTTCGGGCACATCGCCCTGCACAATACGCTGGGCAAGCCCTTCGGCAATGGCCGTTTTTCCGACACCGGCATCGCCAATCAACACGGGGTTGTTTTTAGTACGGCGGGATAAAATCTGTAATATCCGTCGGATTTCCTCATCCCTGCCGATAACAGGGTCTAATTTTCCTGAATTGGCCAGTTCATTCAGATTGATGGCAAAACGATTCAGGGCATCGTAGGTTTCTTCGGCAGATTGAGAATCCACTTTTTCTCCTTTTCTCAGGTCTTCAATGGCGGATTTGAGTTGTTTGGATTGAAGCCCGGCATCTTTCAACATTTTGGCTGTATCATCACCTGCATCAACCAGGGTGAGTAAAATGTGTTCTACGGATACGAATTTATCCCCTGAATTTTGAGCTTCTTTCAACGCATTCTGCAACACTTTTGAAGCTGACTTTGTCCAATATGCTTCACCACCGCTTACCTGCGGATATGATTCTATGATTTTATCGGTTGCCTGGCTCACTGTGGTCATTGGCACCCCGGTTTTGTTGAACAAATAGGATACAATGTTTTCCGATTCAGTGAGCATGGCTTTCAGCAAATGCCCGGTATCAATTCCCTGGTGATTATAGCCGGATGCTATTTGCTGTGCTTTCTGCAGGCTTTCCTGCGCTTTTATGGTAAAATTGTTTAAGTTCATGTCTTTTATCTCCTTTTCTGATTAAACTATTTCGTTAAGAAGCCGTCAAATTGCAAGCCAAATGAGAATAGATGCCAATACGGCATGCAACCAAGACAATTAGGGACAAATTGGCAGCTTGTCGTTTAAAAAACAATAAAGCGACTTCTATTAATTGTTATGCGTATAATGTAAAATTGACAGCGATTCACCACATCATACGTTGTTATGTAAATGACATTTAAAACAGTTTAAAAGCCCTTTTCACCAGCACAATTTAAGCATTATATTTGCGTATTGGCATCGGGTTGTTTAACTTTGGCCTGAAGATTGATAAGTAGTATATGCATTAAATTAAATTATAGGATAAACATGAACGTAAAATTATCAAAAAGCGTACAGAATGCCATATCTTACAGCAGGGAAGAAGCCATCAGGCTGGGAAATGAATTCATCAGCCCTGATCATCTGCTGTTGGGCATCATTCGTGAAGGAAACAACATAGCATTAGACATATTAAAAAACCTTGATGTAGATATTGCGGAATTAAAAAAGCGGGTGGAAAACAGGGTAAAAGATACCAGCAATGAGCTTAGCTTACATGATGCAGAGCAAGTCAAAATACATGAAAGCACTCAGCGTATCCAGAATTTCATGAACCTTGAAGCCAAGGCCATGCAAAACGAAGAAGTTAATTCAGGGCATTTACTTCTGGCCATTTTGCGTGTAGCCTCTCCCCTTTCTCAAATTTTCCATGAAATGAATGTAGATTACGAGCTGATAAAACTCAACATGGAAATGGAAAGTCCGCGCAGCGATATTGATGAACCGGAGGATGAAGATTTTGAAGAAACCGGGCCAAAAGAACCATCAGGTCAAAAGCCGGGAAAGGGAACCCCGTCAACAGGGAGATCCTCTGACACCCCTGTGCTTGATAATTTCGGCATAGACTTAACAAAGGCTGTGGAAGAAGGCAAACTTGACCCTATTATTGGTCGTGAACGTGAAATTGAACGTATTTCACAAATTCTCAGTCGCCGCAAAAAGAACAATCCGGTGCTGATCGGTGAACCCGGTGTAGGTAAATCGGCCATTGCCGAAGGCCTTGCAGCCAGGATCATTGAGAAAAAAGTTTCACATGTGCTTTTCGATAAACGCATTGTCACACTTGACATGGCCTCTATCGTAGCAGGTACAAAATACCGCGGGCAATTCGAAGAGCGCATGAAAGCCATTCTGAATGAACTGGCCAAAACAGATGAAATTATACTTTTTATTGATGAAATCCACACCATTGTAGGTGCCGGGGGTGCTGCCGGTTCACTGGATGCTGCCAACATGTTGAAACCATCACTCGCAAGGGGCGACATACAATGCATTGGAGCAACAACCCTTGATGAATACCGCAAGCACATCGAAAAAGACGCTGCCCTTGAAAGGCGTTTCCAAAAAGTTATTGTGGAAGCAACCTCCCAGGAACAAACTATGGACATCCTGAAAAACATTAAAGACAGGTATGAAGACCATCACAATGTAAAATACACCGATGAAGCACTGGATGCCTGCATCAAACTCACTTCCAGGTACATAAGCGATAAATATCTGCCCGATAAAGCCATCGACGCCATGGATGAAGCCGGTTCACGTGTTCACATTGCAAAAATCAATGTGCCTGAAAAAATCACCAAACTGGAAGCAAAACTGGAAGATGTAAAGCAGTTAAAAATCGCTGCTGTAGGAAAACAAAAGTTTGAAGAGGCTGCTTCATACCGTGATCAGGAACGCGAGCTTGAACAACAAATTGACATGGCCAAAAAACAATGGCACGAAGACCTCAAAAAACACAAAGAATTGGTTACCGAAGACAATGTGGCAGAAGTGGTTGCCATGATGACAGGGGTTCCGGTGCAACGCATTGCCCAAAATGAAGGCACTAAACTCATGAAAATGGGTGATGTATTGAAAAAAGAAGTGGTTGGACAAGACGAAGCCATTGAAAAAATCGTACTTGCCATTCAACGCAACCGTGCCGGCTTGAAAGACCCGAACAGGCCTATCGGTTCATTTATTTTTCTTGGCCTGACCGGTGTAGGAAAAACCCACCTGGCCAAAGTTTTGTCAAAGTTTTTATTTGATTCAGAAGATGCGTTGATACGCATTGACATGAGTGAATACATGGAAAAGTTTTCTGTATCACGCTTGGTTGGGGCTCCTCCCGGATATATTGGTTACGAAGAAGGTGGACAGCTTACAGAAAAAGTGCGCCGCAAACCATATTCTGTGGTCTTGCTCGATGAGATTGAAAAAGCGCACCCGGATGTATTTAACATCCTGTTGCAACTCATGGATGAAGGACGCCTCACCGATAGCCTTGGCAGACGTGTGGATTTCAGAAATACCATCGTCATCATGACCTCGAATATCGGCACACGTGAATTATCAGAATACGGAAAAGGAGTTGGTTTTGAAACGGCAGCACAAAAACAAAACCTTGATAAACATTCACAAGGCATTATCAATAAAGCGCTTAAAAAATCATTTGCTCCTGAGTTCCTGAATAGGGTGGATGATATCGTTATGTTTAACCGCCTTAAGGAAGAACATATTAAAGAGATCATAGATATTGAACTGCAGGGATTGTATTCACGTATAATAGCGATGGGTTACAAGATCAGGCTTTCTCCTGCAGCTAAGAAATTTGTTGCCGAAAGAGGGTTTGACAGTAAATTTGGAGCCAGGCCGCTGAAACGGGCCATTCAGAAATACATCGAAAACCCCATGGCCGAAGCCATCATCAATTCAAAAATAAAGCCGGGGCAAACCATAAGCCTGGGGTACAATAAAAAATCCGGCATACAGGTAAAAATACTTGACAAATAATAACTCTCAAAAAAAGCGGGAAAATTAATTTTCCCGCTTTTTTTTATTGTTTATCGCTTTAATAACCGTTAGTAACTATCCCTTCTTTTTCCTCATGGCTTTTCCTTCCATCAAAGAAATGCAGACCGCCCCGATAAGTATTATCAGAATAGCAATGGATGTTTCGCCGCTCATTTCCGGTAAATACCAATCGTAACCCACGATTTCCTCTTTTCCGTCAAAGGTTTCGACAAGCGTATGTTTCCATGGCCACAGGATACCCAGGGACCCGAATATAAACCCGGATAACAAGCCTATTGTCTGGTAGCGGAATTTTTTAAACACCCATGACAAGAGATGAGCAAAAAACAAAATACCCGCTACCCCCCCTATTGCTACAGGGATGAGTATTTCCCAGCGCAAATCATTAACAGCGTCTAATAACAGCTGGTAATTACCGAGCAATATCAACACAAAAGACCCTGACAGGCCAGGAAGTATCATGCTACATGCTGCCACAATTCCGCAGATGAATAAATACCATATTTCAGCGTTTTCGGTAGCGGGTGTGAGCACAGAAATGGCCACGGCTACTGCTGTTCCTGCAATAAAACTCGCAATGACCTGCCATGTCCATCGGTCAATACGCCGGGCTACATAATACACGGAGGCAGCCACCAGTCCGAAAAAGAAAGCCCAGATATACACCGGATACGCTTCAAATAGATATTCAAACAAACGGGCAATGGAAACAATGGCAATGACGATGCCCAACAAAACAAAAACAAGGAAAAACAGGTCAACATGCCTGGCAAAATCCTTAAATTTTCCTTTAACGAGAAGCTGTAAAGCCCTTATATTGAATGACTTTATGGCATCCATGAGGCGTTCAAAAATGCCGGTTATAAGGGCTATTGTACCGCCGGAAACACCGGGTATTACATTGGCAGCGCCCATTGCCATGCCTTTCAGGCCATATTTCAGTGCACGTTTGAATGCCTCTTTCATCCGTATAAAATTTAATTTTCTCGTTCAATAGCTTTTCCCGGTAACAAAAAGGGGTAAAATAAGCAAATTAACGTTGCAATATTAGTATTTTAAATCCAATTACAGGTTTTTTTTGAGCCGGAAATTGGAAATCATGAGCATTTTTACTGTTTGTTTTTTAGCAAAGAACGCAATTCTGTGAAGTTAAACGCTTTGGGGTAGAAAGAAAAGAAATCATTGGATTCATCAGCATTCAACTTCACTGCTTCTGAAAAATATGAAATGGCGTTCTTTTTGTCTTCAGCAGCAAGATGATAAGCTGCCAGGCGATATTTAACGCGGGCAATGCCTTTGTTGTAACTTTCACTTTGAGTCAACAGATCAATAGCGTGCTTTACGTTGCCTGAAGAAAAAGCCAGGTCAGCATAGCTTACCCAGATTTCAGGGTTATAAGGATATAAATCCAGTGCTTTTTTGAACGCTTCTTCTGCCTCTGTGGTAAAATATATTTTTTGACAGGAGATGGCCAGTGAATACCAGTAATCAGGGTTATATGCCGCATATTTTATGGCTGTTTTTATATCCCGGATGCTTTCGAGATACTTTCCTTCATCATACTTAAGCTTTCCAAGGCCATAGTATGCTTCTGAACATTTTGAATCTTTATCAAGGGCTATGTCAAAATATTTTTTTGCATTGTTGTTTTCTTTCAGGTTATAATAGGCCTCCCCGATGTCAGCATAGATATCAGCTTCGGGTTCAGCTAATTTAACATACTTGTTAAAATGCGTTATGGCCGCTTTATAATCCTCCATATACATCAGGTTTTGCGCTTTCCCCAACAATGCCGGCAAATAATCAGGCTTTACCGTAAGGGCGTAATCAAACGCTTCATTGGCTTGTTTGTATCTTTCATTGTTATGGTGATTCACAGCCAGGTTATACCATGCAGATTCTGAAAAGGGATTTCTGTCCAGGTACATGTTATAATACAATGTGCTGTTTTTGTATTCACCGGCTTTTTCATAACAATAAGCCAGGTCATACAACAATTCGGGTTGAAAATCACCTGCCAGTTTATAGGCTGCTTTAAAGTAAGTAATGGCAGATTTGTATTGTGCCGCCGTTTCAAAAGTTGTGGCGATGGTATAATACATATCTTCCAACTCATCTCCTGCCATTTCAATGGCTTTTTGAAATAAGTCTTCTGCCGCTGTAAATTTTTTATTCATTACGTGTATCATTCCCTTTATAAGGTACACGTCTCCACGGGAATTTTCTATGGCTTCAACCTCATCCAACAAGCTCCAGGCTTCATCAATATGGCCATTAGAAAATAAATATTTGGCTCGTCTGAATTTTATCCCCACAGCGCCGGGATGTAATTTGTCAGATAGTTTTAATAAAACATAAACTTCTTCCGTTTTATCGAAATCAAGGTGATAATCCAATAAGATTTCCAGCTCATTGACATCAAAATACGATGGGTATCCATGACGTAAATAGGATTCGAAACTTTTAATTAAATCCTGATGCTCACTGTCTGACAAAAAATTAAAACTTTTTTCACTCATTAATACTGTATGTAAACAATTTTCTTTACAAATATAATCATTCTACAGCAACAAAAGAAACAAATTAATCAACAGGTAAAAGTGAATAAAATTCCGCTTCCTGCCTGTTGTTCATCATCATTTATTAACAATTATATATCAATAAGTTATACTGCATTCACCACTTTCTTCTCATTAAACCCTTTCTAACATTTCTGATGTATTATTGGTAACCCCTTATTTCACATTAAAAAAGGCCATTGTTTCGGTTTATATGCATGGAATTTTTAATTTTGGCATCAGAAATGAGAATGTCGTGAGCTTAAGTGATACATACCCTTTTGATACGCTTAAAGATAACATCAGCGGAGAATTCGCAGACAGCGATGTTTACAGGCGATTGTACGCTACTGATGCTTCTGCTTACCGTGAAATGCCGGTGGCTGTAGTATGGCCGAAAGACAAGCAGGACATTCATGGAATCATAGATTTCTGCAGGGAACACAAATTGCCAATAATTCCCCGTGGTGCAGGGACTTCACTGGCAGGCCAGGTTGTGGGAAACGGACTTGTTGTGGATATATCACGCCACATGAAAGGCATCCTTGATTACCGGCCTGAAGAAAAATGGATTAAAGTGGAACCCGGCGTTGTACGCGATGAATTGAATGCCTTTACAGCCGGTGACAACCTGTTCTTTGGTCCGGAAACGTCCACATCGAACCGCGCCAACATTGGAGGGATGGTGGGGAACAATTCCTGCGGGGCACATTCCCTTGTCTATGGCTCTACCCGTGACCATTGCCTCGAAATTGATGCCATTTTGAGCGATGGCAGTGAAGTTACATTTAAACCCTTAACACCAGAAGCATTTACAACAAAATGCAGCCTGGAAACAAAGGAAGGGGAAATCTATCGCCAGATCAATACGGTATTATCCGACACAAATATCCAGCAGGAAATTGACAAGCAATATCCCGTCATAAAACGCCGAAATACGGGGTATGCCCTCGATATATTGTTAAACTCTGCTATATTTGGCAAATCAGACACCCCCCTGAACCTTTCATCGTTTATGTGTGGTTCCGAAGGCACCCTTGCTTTTATCACAGCCGTTAAACTTAATCTTGAACCCCTACCCCCGGCACAAAATGCCCTCGTGTGCATACATACAAAATCCCTGAACGATGCTTTCCGTGCTAACCTCATCGCACTAAAATACAATCCATGCAGCGTTGAACTCATGGACGATCAGGTACTGGAACTGAGCAAGCTCAACCGGGAGCAGGAAAAAAACCGGTTTTTCGTTGAAGGCAGTCCCAAAGCCATTTTAATTGTGGAATTTGCCCGGAATTCGATGAAAGAAATTGAAAACCTGGCCGTAAGGATGGAGCAGGAAATGCGCCAACAAGGCCTGGGATACAGTTTTCCCATCATCAAAGGAAATGATACACAACGTGTCTGGGATTTGCGCAAAGCCGGGCTTGGCATCCTGTACAACATGCCCGGTGATACAAAACCGGTACCTGTCATCGAAGATACGGCTGTTAGCCCCGACGTGTTACCGGATTATATGGAGGATTTCGGAAAATTGATTGACAAGCATAAACTAAAATGCGTGTATTATGCACACATTGCCACTGGGGAACTGCATCTACGCCCTTTACTTAATTTGAAAGATCCCACGGATGTGGAAATGTATCATACCATCGCCCTGGAAACCGCAAAGCTGGTTAAAAAATACAAGGGTTCACTCAGTGGCGAACATGGTGACGGCAGGCTCAGGGGGGAATTTATACCGCTGATGGTTGGGGATACCTTGTATGATGTGTTTAAAAAAATCAAATCCGTTTGGGATCCCGAAGGCATTTTCAACCCGCATAAAATCACGGATACCCCTCCCATGAACGACTATTTGCGGTTTAAACCCGGTCAGCACACCAGGGACATTGATACCGTGTTTGACTTTTCGGATGTGGGAGGCATTATGCGGGCAGCCGAAAATTGCAATGGCAGCGGCGATTGCAGAAAAATCCAGAGCATGGGTGGCACCATGTGTCCTTCGTTTATGGCCACCGGTGATGAAAAAAACAGCACCCGCGCCCGTGCCAACAGCCTCCGCGAAATATTGACAAACAATACGAATGATAATCCGTTTGATTCAGATGACCTGTTTGATGTACTCGACAACTGCCTGATGTGCAAAGCATGCAAATCCGAATGCCCTTCAAGCGTGGATGTGGCTAAAATGAAAATGGAATTTTTGCAGCATTATTACGATGCCCATGGCATTTCCTTACGCACCCGTTTGATTGCTTATTTACCTGTTTTTCACAGAATGGGGGCCGCCATGCCCGGCCTTTTCAATTTTTTCATCAAAAATAAAACCACCAGCGCCTGGATTAAGCGTATTGTCCGTTTTGCCCCACAGCGACAAATTCCTTTGCTCTCAGGGCAAAATTTCAGAAAATTAATGAAGGCTTACCTTAAAAATACCCAACCTGACGGGAAAAGGGGCAAAATTTACCTGCTGAAAGATGAATTTACCAATTACCTGGATACGCATGTTGGTATTGCAGGCATCCGTTTTTTCACACAGCTCGGTTATGAAGTGGTTATACCCGACACCAAAGAATCGGCACGCACATGGTTAAGCAAAGGCCTGATACGTACGGCAAAAAAAATTATCAACACCAATATCCGCAGCCTGAAAGACATTGTATCTGAAGAAACGCCGCTGATCGGGATTGAACCATCAGCCATCCTTGGTTTTCGTGATGAATACCCCGACCTGGCTGATGATGATTTGAAAAGCGCTGCCAAAAGGCTGGCTCAACATGCGTACATGTTTGAAGAGTTTGTGGCCCGGGAAATTGATGCCGGCAGAATCACAAAAGATGATTTTACCACCGAGCCACTGCACATCAAATTTCATGGCCATTGCCAGCAAAAAGCAATAGCCGGAACGGATGCCACAAAAAAGACTCTGGAATGTCCTGAGAATTACCAGGTGGAAGAAATTCCCAGTGGTTGTTGCGGGATGGCAGGCAGTTTTGGTTACGAAAAAGACCATTACGATCTGTCCATGAAAATCGGCGAGATGGTTTTGTTTCCAACTATAAGGGAAGCCACTCCTGATACGGTGATTGCTGCCGGTGGCACATCCTGCCGCTGCCATATTAAAGACGGCACCAATATCAATGCCCTCCACCCTGCCGAAATTATGTTAAAAGCGTTGAAAAAGCATTAATTAATAAAACTTTCACACGGAAAACTTTGTTAATAGTTTTAAGATAGTCATATTTGTTATGATGATAAAGTATCATTTTGAATAAACAAAAGAAGTATAAGTTTATGAACACATTAATTGTTTACGCTAATTACAAAGAACCAAGTTTCAATTCTGCCGTCAGGGACGTTTTGGGAGAAACCTTTTACAATAACAATCATGAAGTGGTTATCCGTGATTTATATAACATAAAATTCAATCCGGTACTGAGCAGAAAAGACCTGGAAAGTATTGAACATGAACGATATCCCGCTGCCATTACTGAAGAACAAAAATACATAAAAAGAGCCGATGTCATTGCTTTTGTTTATCCCATCTGGTGGTCTGGTATGCCGGCCATGCTGAAAGGATACATCGAACGGGTTTTTCTTGAAGGTTTTGCTTTCTATACTAAAGATGGGAAAGCCACTCCCCTGCTGACCGATAAAAAAGTCATGCTGTTCAACACCACGGGGTCAACCGAATTTTTTAATACAGAAGAACAACGGGAGGCACTGAATGTCATTACCGAAAAGTGCATCTTTGAATTTTGCGGGATGGAAATCCTTAATCATACGTATTTCCATGCTGTTGCTGATGTTGACGATAAAACAAGAAAAAAATACCTTGAGGAAGTACGCAAAATAGCGGAAAAAATTTAAGCGAATTTTTGAGATAATAAAAAATGCTTATATCTTTACTGCTGTATGGAACACATTCAACGCATATGGAATGTCATTAAACCGGTAGTAAGGAACAAATACATCCTTACCTTACTGGCTTTTCTGTTGTGGATTGGCATTTTTGATACCTACAACATCATCGACAGGGTAAAAGATGTCAACAGGCTCAAAGCCTTGCAGGAAGAACGGGATTTTTTCCGCAAAGAAATAAAAAACTACCGCACACAGCTTGAGCAACTCAATGCAAGCCCCGAAATGCTTGAGAAATTTGCCAGGGAACAACATCTCATGAAAGCCCCTTACGAAGATGTATTTATCATTGTGGATGAAGATTGATGTTGGTACCAATGCCATAACTCATCAAGTCCTCTTTGAGTTACATTTGAAACTTACTCCAAATTAATATACCACTTGTGCCAAGTCGCGTTCACTTTGGCAAGCTCGGTACACGGCAGCACATCGCAGTACGGCGCAACAGTGAAATAATAATGTATTCAATTTAAGCAACAACATAAATGTTGGACATTATCGACAAACACTTAATAATCCCTCGACTTTTTATAAGTTTGCACTCAATGTCACAAAAACTTACCCATAAACCTGAGCTCTTGTTACCTGTTGGTGATACAGAATCTTTTTTTGCTGCAGCAGAAGCCGGTGCAGATGCAGTATATTTGGGAGCAAAACATTTCAATGCCCGTGAGCGGGCGGTCAATTTTACGCCCGGACAATTAAAAACCCTGATTGACCACGCACATGCTGAAGGTATTTCTGTTTACGTCACACTGAACACCGTGATTAAAAACAACGAATTCGATGATTTGTTAAATACCCTGCATCAGTTACAACAGGCAAAACCAGATGCGTTGATCATTCAGGATTGGGCAGTATGGTATGTAGTGAAAACATTTTTTCCCCGGTTTGAACTGCATGCATCTACCCAAATGGCTAATCACAACAGCGCTGGCGCATTGCATGCCAAACAGAATGGAATTAAACGGGTCATCATGGCCAGGGAGCTTACCATTGATGAACTTAAACAGGTTACGCAAAAACAGGGGGCAGACCCTGAAATATTTGTACATGGTGCATTGTGTTACAGCTTTTCAGGCATGTGCCTTTTTAGTTCTTACCTTGGCGGGATGAGTGCTAACCGTGGTCAGTGCAAACAAGCCTGCCGCCGGATTTATCACGGCGATACATCCGGTTTTTTGTTTTCGCTGAAAGACAATCAGGCCATTGATTACATTCCGGCGCTTTCACAAATGGGCATAAAATCGTTTAAAGTGGAAGGCCGCATGAAATCGGCGGAATATGTGTACAGGGTGGGACGGGCATACCGCATGGCAATTGATGACCCAACCAGCTTACCTGAAGCCAAAGCCATTCTCAAATACGATCTGGGCAGAACAAAAACAGGGTATTTTCTCTCAGGCAGTATTGAAAATTCCATTTCTGATGCCCCGGCTACAGGTAAATTCTTAGGAAAAGTAACGGCGGTAAACATAAACGGTTTTAACCTCAAAAGCGGGATGGAAATAAAAAGAAATTACCGTTTACGCATTGTCAATAAAGTAAAAAGTGAACACATCAGTTTTAAAGTCAAGGAATTTGAAAAAACGAACGATGATTACAGGATAAATTTTGTTTCCGGCATGGTAGCTCCTGGTGATGAGGTTTACCTGGCCAATATGCCTGAAAGAAAGTTTCAGACAAGATTTGATGGTGATTTACCCAGCGTATCATTGTACATGCCGCCACGTTTGAAAGAAAATATTATCAAGCAGTTGCAAGTAAATAAAGTCCTTAAAAAATCAAAGACGGAAGTTATTGTCCGTATTGACCAACTGGCATGGTTGCCCAAGGTGGATTTGCGCAACGTTGATATGCTTTTGCTTGATTTCTCCCAAAAAGAGTGGGAAACTTTTGATCCCCAAAGCAGTGTTATTCAGAAATTTAAACCTAAAATAGCCGTTGAATTGCCAAAATTCATTGCTGAACAAAAACAGGATTTCTACCGGAACCTTGCAAAAAAATTGGCGGCGGCGGGATTAACACAGTTTGCCCTCAATCACCTGTCTCAAAAAAACATCTGCCCTGCCCATGTAAAAACCATTGCCACCGAAAACGTCTATACGTTTAACGATGCCGCCATTCTGGCCTTGAAAAAACAAGGTGTACATGATTTTATCCGGCCGCAGGAAAATGATTTTGATAACCTAACCCGGGGAAATGACAGGCATGGCATTATCCCGGTATATTTTCATCCGCATCTGTTCATGTCGCGGATGCCTGTAAAAACGGGGCATAAATTTACTGAGCGTACAGGTGAAAAGTTTTTGTACCGTAAAAAAGATGGCATCGGTTATGTCATCCCGGAAAACCCGGTGTGCCTGACACAATATATTGACAAAATGAAAAATAATGGATTTTACCGTTTCCTGGTTGACCTGAGTTTTTCCAAGCCATCATCCAACAAAGTAAAAACCATACAAAAGAGATTGTACAAATCGCAGCAAATCCAACCTTCAGGGAATTTTAACTTCATAAAAGGACTAAGTTGAGTCACAAAAGTCAAGGATATGTGGTTAATGGACAAAAAAGCCCACCATTTTGTCTATTACGCCACTTTTTCAAGTTGGGTTAACAGGCAAACATCATTTTGGCGGGGAACATGTCATGGAAGACCTGCTGAAAAGCGAAGGCGTTGCGGATGTTAACGATAAAATTGTTGATTTTGATGCGCACCTCCGGAATCCGCAGGAAGCACTGTAATATGATTTATTGTTTGATTAATTTTTTGTAAATCGTAGTGTGCTTATTTACAAATCTTACAACGTAAATACCTGAAAGCATGTCCGATATATCCATAGTGAATGTTTCATCTTCCATACGGGCTTGTTTAATAAGCTTGCCTTCTGAAGATAAAATACTCACAACAGCATTTCTAAAAGAGGTGTTTATTATTAAAAATTCATTTGCAGGATTTGGGTACATTTCAAAAACGTGGTTTTTACCAGGGAATACCGTAGTAATATCATCAACATACACAGAGTCAACAGCAATACAGGAAAACTCATCTGTTACGGTCACTGCATACCAACCATCTGAATTTACTTCAATATCTTGAGTGGTTTCACCTGTTGACCACAGGTATTCAACAAAGCCTGTGCCGGCATCTATGATTACCGGAAAGCTGCTGGCAAATATGGTATCAGCACCCAGGTCAGCTGAGATATCAGAAACACTTAACTCAACACTATCAATGTCAGAGCATATGCCAAGCGTTGCCTCCAGCCAGAATATTCCCTGATTATGAACCCATACAGAACTGGTTGTTGCACCGCTGGACCATTGATAACTGTCTGCAACGGGACCAGATAACAAAAGAGAGTCCCCGGGGCAAATTGTGGTGTCACTACCGAGATCAACATCAGGTGTAGGGAATACTACAATTTCCAGGCTGTCTGAAAAGCTTTCTCCACACATGTTTTGAGCAGATACGTGTATATTACAGGTGCCAGAATATCCCGGATTCCAATCAACAATAAAGCAGGTATCTTGTATAATTGTGGATCCGGCTGAGACTGGATCAATAAACCATTGATAAGATTCAGCTCCTGTTACCTGATTTATACAGATTGTATCGATCCCCTGGCCTGAACAACGTTCAGTAAGTCCGACAGGCGTTTGTGGATTTCCCGGTGCTGTTAATACGTTTACTATTACCGTATCTTCATCGGTGCAGGAATTGACACCTGTAACGGTCACGTAATATTCGGTATCCGCGGCAGGCGTTACAGTGATGCTTTGGGTGCTTTCGCCTGTGCTCCATGCGTAAGATGATCCGCCGCCGGCAGAAAGC
>CAZGPW010000258.1:0-4568 GCA_964527535.1 uncultured Bacteroidales bacterium | reverse complement strand
TCACCGTCGGTCGTTCCTTGCTGATGCAATATTATGAAAAAATTTTATTACTTTTGAAATCGTAAATTAAATTGTCCGATTTATTAGGGGCTAAACCATACGCCGCAAAAGGGAATAATGATAAAAATAAAAATAATAATTCGTCTGTTTGGTTTGAAACTTCGAAATTCATTATTCTTTGTTCAATATTCGATATTCAAAAATAAATATTCTGCCAAAAATTACATGAATATTATTGATAAGATACTAATATGAAGCTACTTCCTGCACCTCATCTTCAAACACATACCATATAAAACCGATGACGTTTTTATACCCCATTTCGAGTAATTTCTGCATATACTCCCGCACTTGTTCAAGGTATCTTTTGTCATGCCGTTTTCCGAATTTATAATCGATCACTATGGCTGTGTTGTCATCCACCAATACCCTGTCGGGTTTAAGGTAATGGCCGTCACCGAGCAGGATGTCCTTTTCATTGATCACAGTACTGCCCTTTTGAAACCATGATTTTACGGGTTCCTTTTCCATGGCCTTTTTTAGCAGTTGTTTTAAGTTTTCCGCATCTTCATGCGTGATGCGTCCTGTGCGTATCATGTGCGTTTTGGCATCCTCCAGGTCATCAATGGTACGTATTTTTTCAAGCATGGCATGGCACACAGACCCGCGTGTGGTTTTTTTACGTATTGTCTCATCCTGTTCCAGGTCAAGAAAAGCACCGGGATGGTGATACCGCATGTTGTTTGAGGGCATGCTCAGGGGGTAATCATTCTGGTGAATCACCTCCTGCTTTTTAGTTGTAGCATCCGGTTGATAAGGTGATATTTCCCCCAGTTCAAACCGGGATACCTGATTATCAAAGCAGTCATGCCAGTTTTTGATTTTTAGCTCCCCCTCACTGTTGCCTGCATTTTCCATCGCCGTCAACAGTAATTTGTTCATGAGTACAGCGTTGCCGGAAGTTTTTGGTGCCCACATATACAGGCCCTCTTCTGCCCTGGTTATAGCCACATAAAACTTGTTGAGCATATCCACAAACTGATTGTATTTTTCTTCCCTGAAATCCTCAGAAAAATGGCTTTTTTCGAGCTTTGAATCTGCATTCACTATCACGAGGGGCAATTGGTTGAAAGGTGGTGTTTTTGGCTCCACCCATATTCTGTTTCCTTTGTTATTACCGGTGATATTCCAGTCGGTAAACGGCATAAAAACAAAGCGGAACTCCAATCCTTTGGCTTTGTGGATGGTACTGATCACAATGGAGCCTGCTGAATCGGGCATTTCAAGTTTAGGTGCTTTTTTCTCAAACCAGTTCAAAAAACCGGATATTTCCACCGGATTGTTTTGGGAAAATTGCAACACGTGATCCTGGAAGGCATTCAAATACGCCAGTGCTTCGGGATGGCTGTTGAGATTAAACCACTGAATGATATTTTCTGTCAGGTCGTACAAGGGCCAGCCCGCCAGTTTGTCTTTAAGTGCCATAAACGCCGGTGGCAGGTCTTTGGTCAAATCCCTGTCAAGGTTTAATTCACTGTTGTCTTCTGCCTGGGGGGTATAATCTTTGTTGTTGCATATTTCAGACTGGTAAGTAAAAACCAATTGTGCCAGGGCAATGTGGTTTTCGGGATGATCAATCCATTGCAACGCTGAAAGGATAATCTGAATCAGGATATTTTCTTTCAAAAACAGGCTGGCAGGCGACACCACAGGAAAGTCATAATTGCTGTTCCTGTTTTCTTCCATCAGCCGTTGTGCAATGCGTCCTCCTTCTTTGTTCGTGTTTACCAATACCGCCATATCCCCCGGGGCATAGCCTTTGTCCATCAGATTTTTCATTTCGATGATCATGCCTTCCATGGCCTTTTCGTTGACATCATCGTTTTTGTCTTCTTTTTCCATGATGTTGACTTGCACGTAACCATAAGGAGTATCTTTATGACTGGGCTTTTGGAGGTATTGATCGTAGAGGTTTGCCAGGTTATATTCCGGGGAGTCATCAACATTCAGTTTTTCATTGATTTCCTGTTGAAATACGGGCAACAGGGCTGACATCAAATGGTTATTAAAACGTACAATATTGCGTCTGCTCCGGAAATTCCAATCCAGGCTTTTTATGTCGGCTTGTGGAAAATAATGCTCCACTTCGTTGCTAAGTAGCGTCCAGTCTCCATTACGCCACCTGTAAACCGATTGTTTCACATCCCCTACAACAAGGTTACTTCCCCCGCTTCCCAGGCTTTCTTCGATAAGCGGTTTCATGATATCCCACTGCATACGTGATGTATCCTGGAATTCATCCAGAAAATAATGTTTATACCGGCTTCCCATTTTTTCATACACCCACATGGCGTTATCGATGCTGACAATATCATACAGTAATTGTGACATCTGAAACAGGAAATATACCTGGCGTTCGCTGCATAAGTGGCGGAGTTCCCTGTTGATATCCAGCAACACACCAAAGGTATTGATGTTTGCGTATATCACTTTTGCGGTGAAATATTCTTTTTCATTTTCCCGGATATAGGATACAGCACGAACCAGCAAGGGATGAATTTTAGTTTCGATAAAATTCACCAGGCTTGTATCTGACATTTTATCTTTTGTCAGGCATTTCATCGGCTCATCCACAGCCGCCAAAGCCCTTTTGTTAATATCTCTGTATCCATCTTTTTCCAAATACATTAAAAACCCAACGGGCCCGCTTTTCTTATTGGAAAAATCATCAATGCTGTACCCTGCGTTATTTACACATTGCACGGCTTCTTTTCCCATATTCATGAGAGTTGTGTCATGGGTTTGCATGATTTCCAATACTTTATTCCGGTAATTTTCCAGTTCAGACCTGTCCTGAATAAATTTCTCAAGGGTTTTTTCGCGCGATAAAAACCCTTCTGAAGCAATGGTTTTCGATTCTCCTTCAAGGCTGCTTCTAATGTTCCAGCTTTTTTCGTCCTGAATGTTTAACCTGGCATAATTCATCAGCCACTCGCCAAGTTTTGTATCCACATCAAATTCAGACAACAGCCTGTCAATGGCTTCTTTACGCAACACATCATCATCGAGGCTCACTTCGCTGTCCGGCCGTATGTTTACTTCGTACAGGAAAGAGGAAAGAATTTTGTTGAAAAAACGGTCAATGGTACTGACGGAAAACCGGGAATAATCATGGAGTAACTTCTTCAGTACACGTTTTGCATTTTTTTCAATTGTTTGATCGGATAAGCCGGTTTTTTGCCTGATTTTTTCAAGGTATCCTTTTTCATTTTTGCCCTGTGAAATTAAACCCAACACATTGATTACACGTGTTTTCAGCTCACCTGCCGCTTTGTTGGTAAATGTGGCAGCAAGGATGTGTTTGTAAGCATCAGGTTGTTTCAGCAATACGGCAATGATCTCAACAGCCAGGGTATAAGTCTTCCCTGAACCTGCTGATGCTTTGTAAATGGTTAATCCCATCAATACTGAATTTCATAGGTCGTTGTTTCACAATCGGTTATGATAACCTGACCCTGAACTTCATCCGGTTCTGTGCCGGTAGTAAAACACCGGATATCATGCGTTCCGGATGCTGCCTTGTGTTCTTTTTCGCCTCCCCCTTCAAGGATAAATATTTTGCTTCCGTCCAGCCTGACTTCACTCTCGCGGGTATCGTTGTTTATTACTTTCAGTGTCCCGGTTTGGTCCAATTCGCAATCGGGTGTGGTTGTACAAGCACTGCCGCCGGCTAACAGGGCAAGCAGAAAAATGCCCAACACTATTTTTACTGTTTTATATGTCATAACGTGCATAGATTTTATTCAAATGTACAATTTTTTTTGATTTGTCACATCAGGATGATAAAAAAAACACCACAACGCATGAAAATCATTTGTTATCGCACACCGTTGTTGGCTTTTTGTTTTATGCCCCCGATGGTAATATTTTACTTGCCGACCAATTTATCCATTCCTCCTAAATAACCACAGAAACAATGCTGAAATCTACACATTTTGTAAAAAAAAAACAATAATTGTTTGTTTGTATTAAAATAATGTTTACATTTGTTATGTAAATATTGCACAAAATGCAAGCTTGAGGCATTGCAATGCGTGTAGATAGGTTAAAAAAACATGGTGAAACAGACGAATGCCCCTTGATTTTTTGAATTGCTTTTAACTTGTGAAAAAAAAACAGATTATATGAAAACACAAAAACTACTCCCCATTTTATTGATTTTGCTCCTTGCAAAAACAAGCACCTACGCCCAACCCGAAAGTTTTTATCATGAGTTTCCGATACATTTCAGTGATAGTGTAAGTCTCTTTTACAGCCAAAATTCATATCAAATCAGTGACAGCACCTACCTCTCATCCGGAAACTATGGACTTGGATTTTACGGGCTTGCAGGCCGGGTAATTTGGGACTCCGCCGGTAATGTGTTGGATACCAAATACCTTGATGTGGATGAATCCTTTTACCTTAACGGTTTAGCACGCATTGATTCAAATCGGTTTTTGCTGTATGGTAATTTCGATTATTATCATGACAACACCGGAAATATGATTGACAAAGCTGCTGCTATG
>CAZGPW010000257.1:0-2973 GCA_964527535.1 uncultured Bacteroidales bacterium | reverse complement strand
GATTGCACAGTAATAATAACGACCATCCTTGCACCTTTCGCAAACCTTACCGTTCGAAAGCATACTGTATGCCGGGCAGACCTGCTTATAATCATGCATGGTCATTACTACCGGAATATCATATTTCTTGATTTCATCCAGAATGGATGGCCCGATCTGATGGGCGAAATTGTTCAAATGCACCAGATCTATTTTTACCTTGTTAAGCAGGGCAGCCATTTTCTTTTTAGCCTCGAATGAGTAGAGGATATTCATCGCCGTTTTAGCTTTGAAAAAAAATCCCCCGGAATTATCATAATCCACATTGATAACAAAAAGCTCCGCATGCGCATAAGGCGGGTTGTCTGGATGCTCCATGCCCCAGAAAACCACCTCATGCCCTTTTGCTTCAAGGATTTTGGCCGTGGTCAGCGTGCAGATGGCGTCACCGCCTTTGGGGTAAAGGAATTTGTTTATAAGGAGAACGCGCATTTGAGGCTAATTTAATTAAATTTAAGTTTTTATGGTTTTTTTGTTGGAAAATCAGCCATTCCACCCATGCTTTTGGGAATATCAATGCCTTTAAGCAACCCTGGGTCGGAAGCTTGAATCATGCCATTTATAAAAACCGGGCAATTCACCATCACCCCGTTTACCGGCCAGCCAGAGTATGCCATAATCGGATTTATGACACAAACTTTATGGCCTGCATTGCCAATAACATCCCAAAAGGTGCGGCCCTGAAAGGCGGAAGTGTCCGCGTTTGGCCCAGCGTTGCCGCCAGCTAAGTAATTTACAGATTCAAGAATACATGTTCGGACGGATCCTTCCCCGTATAGCAGGTAATCCAAGATGGAATGAAATCCGGAGGAAAAACCGATTTGAATGGTGAAAATACACCTTGCCGGGAAAGACGTTGAATATTCGGCAATTCCGAAAGCATAGCCGCAGTATAATCGAAATCCATGCCATCAATACCAAGAACAACAACCTGAGGGTGACTCATATATTATCCAATCCAAGTTTTTTAAATACCGAGCATGTAATTTTATCGTGCAAGTCGGCAACATTGTCCAGCCCGTCAAGGTGAAGCGTATCCGGTCCCGTGATTGATTTGTAATAGGGTTCACGCATTTTAAGATAGCTGGTGGATGTGCCGTCCGACTTGCGCAAACTGCCTTCTGCCGCCGGAAGATCAATAATAATCGTGTAGTCAGGAAAGTGAAATTTATTTAAAAAGCAATTTTTTTGTATTTGATTCATTTCCTTCGGTAACAGGGAACTGTTGATGGCCTGATCGATTATAAAGTCATGAACATAACGATCCATAACAACCACATTAAAATCCAAATTTCTGAACCGCTTTTTGTAAACCAGAAAATAATCAGCAGCGGCAAAAAAAACCAAAGTTTACAGACCATAAAATTAGAAAGTATTTTTCTTTTAGATAAAATGTAACTGATTTCATTTTTATCCCGAACGCCTTTTGTCAACCCCGGCTTTTGCCCGTGGCTTGAATGGCCAATCCCAACAATTGACCGCAGGGCATGGGTCATTTTTCGAAAAGACGGCTCCCAGCGTAACCAGATATTTTGCGAATTAACGCCTTTTCGTTTCAGGGCATCTACCAGAAGGTTTTCCTGCGCGGTTTTGCCGCATCCATCTATTCCGGAGAGTTAAATAATCTTCATGGTTCTTCAACAATCTCGACAAGCTTTTGGGCGATATGTTGCCAGGTAAGGGAGGCGATTTTGTCTCTGTTGTTACAAGGAACCTTCTCCCTTGTTGCAATGATGGGCGCTATTTCAGCACTGGATTCAATAAAATAGAAATCTTCATCCGCTTTGAACGTATCTGGAAGACTTCCGAATCTTGTGGTTATCACAGGCAGGTTGCAGGCAATCGCTTCCAAAACAGAAAGAGGCGTTTCTATCGCGCCATCGTCGCGCAAAACCGGAAAAACATAAAAATCCACCAGATTGTATATATCAACCATGCTCGGTATATATTCTCGGATGATTATTATGCCTTCCTCAAGAAGAGCGGCGTGGAGTGCTTTGTCATCTTCTTCATTATAAGTGCTGCCGATAATGATAATTTCAAATTCAGGATGTTCTTTTTTAACATCAATTAACCAATCCAAATTCCGGGATTGCTGAATGTGCCCCACGTGTAACAGCACAGTTTTCTCAGGGGCAATACCGTGCTTTTCTCGAATTAATCGTTTCTGGGCAGAGTCATATTCAAAGAATTGTTTGTCGTCAACGCCAAGGGGTAGCGATACACTTCTGATATTAAATTTATCATTGAAGCAGGAAGCAGAATTCCTGGAAAGCGTGATGATCAGTTTCGGATGCATGAATTTCAGTAAAAACCGGCTTGCCAACCCGTATCGCCTGGGCTGAAGCGCAAATAGATAGACCTCTTTGTTGGTGACAAAATTGAGCAGGGTCGACCTGATGCAGGAAAATACGCTTGCTGATCCACTTGGAATATAGAGTATCTTTTTGCAAGGTTGCTTTTTCAAGGTGCAAAAAAAATCGTTGTTTATCAGAAGTTTGTTTATTGAAAAACAAGTGTCAACAACCGAAAGGTTGTGATTGGAACTTAAAGAGATGACATATGTGTTTTTATTGTCTTTTACATGCTCTACAAGCCTTTTAGTGGCTATTTTGGCGCCTTCGTCAAAAGGGAGTTTCAGGTTGTCAGTGATGATTATCATTCTGTTCTTAAAGGTTTTCCAAGTATGGTTTCATATTTTTCCTGACTATGCTCTCCCAAGCATAGCCCATGCCACGCCTTCGGATTTCTGCCGAATCAAACATGTGCCGTTTTTCAAAAATGGCCTGCAATCCGGAATAAAAATCTTCGGCGGTATCACCCACCAGCACGCCATTTTCCAGCGTTATCACTATTTTGTTTTCAGATGTGTTGGTGGCAATCACCGGCATGCCGGAGAGCAGGTATTCAAATGTTTTGGTCACAGGCTGACAG
>CAZGPW010000256.1:0-24039 GCA_964527535.1 uncultured Bacteroidales bacterium | reverse complement strand
GAAATGGATGGGACAAGATTAAGGGCACATAACCAATACAATACAGAGGCGCGATTATTTATTAAATTTCTCTCATTAATCATTCAATCTGAAATCATAAGAATAATGAGGGATGTTGACCTTTTTAAAACTTACTCTGTCCGAGAATTGCTGTCAGAACTCAAAAAAGTGAAATATTCACGGATAAATGATGAAATTATTATAAGTGAAATTTCAAAAAAGACCAGAAAAATATTTGAAGCATTTGAAATAGATATAAAAGAAATTCATCGTTACTAAATTTTTACCGATTTTAGGTTATACATCCACCTCCCCCGCCTCCGCAGTAAAATCACGCAATGGCTTAGCCTGTGCAGCTCTGAGCGGTAACTGTCGCTTGTGGTTAAGTGCAAGTATATTCACAAAAAACGGCATGCTTGCGGGTTTTTATTATTAGCATAAAAGTAAACATTTTCCGGATTAAACACAAAAAAAGCTGTGGCATTTTTCCAAAAACGCTGCAGTTTTGTGTGTTAGTGCGCGATATACTGAGGCTGCTGAAGTGAGTTTTTACCGAAGTGTTTTCCGTGTTAGTTTTTATTGGTGGGGCCGGGCTGCTGGATTGGGGGCTGGGCTTTATTGTTCAAGTCGGTTAATTTCTTTCCGAATTTCTTCAATCACATCTGGATTCATAATAACTTTCTTCCCATTTGCTTTGGAAGAAAAGATGTAAAAAACTTTACCTCCGAATTCCTTTTCAAATTTAGCGTGAGTCTTTTGCTGCAAGCCTTTTTCTTTGAAAATTTGAGAGAGCTGTATGCCTTGATTTACAGGTTTAATTTGAAGTCCTATATGATTGTTCTTAATCTTGATAAAGAAGTCAACATTGTAAAGTCTGTCCCACTTGTCCGGAGCCGGTTCAATTTTATAACCAAGTTCTTGTTCAAGTTGACCGTATATTGTCTTTATTTCCGTCCAGTAACCATCAAATGTCCTGTCAATTACAAGTTTTAGCATATAATCAATGCAGTCTTGCTCTGTAATTTCTTCTACCTCTGCTGAAATTACTTCCGTTATTTTGATATAAAGCTTTTTCCCAAGGTCAATGATGTGGTCTTTGGGACGAATTTCTGAGAAATAGTATTCTCTCCATTCTTCCAATGTTTTAGGTTCGCACTTTCTGATGCTTTCTGATGTCGGCCCAACATTTCGTTTGAAATTTAGCTGAAACCGATTCATTGCACTATTTAATATCCATTCTTTAGCCATATTTATCTGTTTTCCCAATTTCTTCTTAGGGCGTTAGCTCTTTCACGGACTGAATCCGCACGACTTTCTAAACTTTCGCAGACCCGATTTAATTCTTCTTCATCCTGAATTATCCAATAACCACTGTCCCACATAAGACTACCAATACAGACACCCTGGTTAAGAATCATATCACGTATCAAATCTCTTACGTGCTCATTTGTAACCCCACCACTTTCAAGATTAAGGGATTCTCGAATTTCAGTTGATGATTTACGATTATTGTACCCAATTGCATTTTGATTCAGATAATCAAGTATGGCGTTTTGTTCCTCATTCATTAGTTGCAAGTTTTGTAAATTTATTTCTGTATTTGAATTCTATTTCTGTATTTGGTAACGCTAAACCCTCCTTGATTAGGTGCGCATTTATGAAGGTCTTATTTTTCAAATACAGATAGCACATTAGATTATTTTGGTCATCATACTTCTGGTTATCGAACTTCATAAAAACTTTTTGCCCCTTTGTTTTATCGTAAAGAAATTGTTTTGCTGAACCATTTGCGCTTTCTTTCTCTTTCACGCCAATTAATCTTACAACGAGGTCATTGTTTAGTTTTACAAGTTCAGGGCTAATAATTTCCTTTACAGAAAAGTATTCTTCTCTTTGATTTTGATTACCATTTTTGTCAATTTTAGAACCAAATTGTAATTTTTTAGGATCAACCTTCTTATTAAAATTTTGAAAATCAATGTAGCGGTAAGGTAGGTTTTCAAACTCCTTTTCAATATCTAAATCAATAGTATCTTTTAAGAAATCATAGGACGTACCTGAAATATCAGCCTGATTGATATTCAATTTATCTTTAGCAAGCTCTATAAATTCAGGATTTACTTCATATCCAATTGAATTCCGTTCAAGACCCCTTGCAGCCAGGGAAGTTGTTCCACTTCCCATAAATGGATCCAAAACCGTTTCGCCTTTGAAGGCAAACATTTTAATGAGTCGCTTAGGTAATTCTTCAGGAAACATTGCTATATGACCGTCCTGTCTTGCCCCTCCAAAGTTCCAATGACCTGAAAAATATTCTTTCCATTCTTCTGTGGTCATTTTAGACTGGTCTTTGATTTCCTTGCTGACTTTTTTTGGCGTTCCTAATTTTTTGAAGATCAGTATAAATTCATAGTCTATTGAAAGGATGCCATTTCTCGGTGTTGGGAAACTTCCCATGAGTGAAGCACCTCCTGTCGTATTTGTTGTAGTCTGTTTTTGCCAAATAATGGCTCCCATATAATCAAAACCGATACTTTCGCAGAATTTAATTATCTCAGTCCTGATAGGGATTACTTTATAACGACCGTAGTAAACAGCTCTGGCAAATTGGTCTCCGATATTTACACACAATCTGCATCCATTGTCAAGTACCCGATAACACTCTTTCCAAACAAGATTTAAGTTATTGATATAAGTTTCGTAGTCCTCATGATACCCAATTTGATTTTCTGTTCCGTAGTCTTTTAACTGCCAATATGGTGGTGATGTAATCACTAAATTAACCGACTTGTCTTCAATGAGATTCATCTGCCGGCTGTCACCATTTACTATTTTGTGTATTGTCTTCAATTGTCTATAATTTAGGTTACAAAGTTAACCATAATATAAGATTTTCTGTTCTCTTTTACCGATTTTTTAGCATGTGCCCCAACTTGTTTATATACCACCTCCCCCGTTCCGCAGTCAAATCACGCAATGGCTTAGCCTGTGAAGCTTTGAGCGGTAACTGTCGCATGTGGTTACGAACAAGTATTTTCACAAAAAACGGCATGCTTGCGGGTTTTTATTATTAGCATAAAAGTAAGCATTTCCGGATTAAACACAAAAAAAGGGGTGGCATTTTTCCAAAAACGCTGCAGTTTTATGTGTTGGTGCGATGTACTGAGGCTGCTGAAATGAGTTTTTACCGAAGTGTTCTCCGTGTTAGTTTTTATTGGTGGGGCGGGCTGCTGGATTGGGTGCCGTGCTTCGAGGTTTCTTCAATTTTATGCGTTATAATTAAAATGATTCATTTAATTCCCTAAACATTGCAATTGGATGCAAGTAACTGATTTCAAACTCCAAACAAACTTCTGGAATTTTAATAATACTTTTTTTCTTATTGGAAACTTCATGCGTAACAATTATCCTTGTATCCCGTTCAGCAAGTGCATAGGCAATTAAAAAGGCGTCTGCATTTTCAGAGTCCAAAAACTCATTTATAGCATTTGGAGTGTATCTATTTTTTTGTTTTACTGCCCAGATAGCAATATTTGAATATTCGGCTGAAACGACACTTGTATCACGCCAAAAATCTCCTTTTAAGTTAGATTGACACCATTTCTTTAAATCATCCTCATTTCGATAAATTTCATCCTTGACTTTATCTATACTAATTATTTTATCATTATCTGCCAGATTTTTAACTTTATTCCAAAAACTAGGAACAACATCTAATGGGTAACTCACTCGATGAGCCTGAATAAAGAAGTTAGTATCAACAAGGAATATATTTTTCATTAATGAGTATATTCTTTGAGAAATTTATGAAACGTTTCTCCTTTTAGGTCGGTTAATTTATAAGCATTCCGATATAATAATTGTCCGCTCTCTAAGGCATGTTCTATATGAGCAGCAAAAGTAGGACTAACTCTTTTGCGAGCTGTTTTATAAAAATCTCCGCCACCACTTTGATTCTGTTTTTTACCTTTAATAGATTCAATATACTGATTATAAAATGAAAAAAACTGAGGTTTTGTAATTTTGTTTAAATCAAGCGCTCTTCTGGCAATAACTATTGGACTAACTTTAAAACATTTAGACAAATATTTAAAATTCATTCTCCCTGTCCATTTCTTTTCAAATGCCTCATGTGGCACTAAAAACTCCGCGGCAATTTTATCACAAAGTTTTTCGATTGGTTCATTAGCTGGTTGTAATTGTCGAAAATCAAAACCAGCACTTTCACCTGTCCATATATGTGCTAATTCATGCAAAATAGTAAACATCTGAGCGGCTTTCCCGTCAGCAGCATTAATAAACATAAAAGGAGCATATTCATCTACAAGTACAAAACCTCTGCATTCCTCAACTTTCAGGGGACGATGTGTATTGTTACCAACAACACTATTGAAAACCATTATTATCCCAATATCTTCAATTTTTTTTGTAAGATATTCTAAGGTTTGTTCCCAATTGGAGAAGGAACTCGCCCAATTTTCTTCTAATCCCAAAGTTTCCCTAATATCCTCCACTACCAACTGATATTCTGTCTGTTTATCAAATTTTCCAACGAAATCTAATGGTTCAAATTCATTATCTACAAGATATTCATTCAACCACTCCTGTCTTTGCTTTATGTGCAAAATTGTATCATAAACGTTAATGCTTATATTATCAGAAGTAGCCTTAGCTGTTCTAAAGAAAGGGATTGGTAGTTGTTCTATGGGTGGTTTTTGTAAAAATAAATATCCAAAAGGCACATGTACTTTTTTTGCAAAGACTTGTAATTGCTTATAAGTAGGTTTCTTTTTGTTCTCAAGCCAATCTTTTAATTTGGGAAAATGAGAGATAAAATCCTCAACATTATAACCTGCACGCTTCACCGCCCAAGTCAAAAGATCTGCTTTTATATCGATTTTATGACTCATAAAAACAAAGGTAAGAATTAATAATTTACATCCATTTAATTTAAGCTACATTCATAAACAGTATTGCATATTTTTTTAATATATTGGAATTAACTTGCATGGCAACTCGTTGATACCTCTCCCGCCTCCGCAGTAAAATCACGCAATGGCTTAACCTGTGCAGCTTTGAGCGGTAGCTGTCGCTTGTAATTAAGTACACGTGTTTTCACAAAAAACGGCATGCTTGCGGGTTTTGTTTTATTAGCATAAAAGTAAACATTTTCCGGATTAAACACAAAAAAAGGGGTGGCATTTTTCCAAAAACACTGCAGTTTTATGTGTTGCCTGGATAAGCTTTGTTCTTTGCTCTCCGGAATATCATACCAAAAAAATGGTTCTACTGTAACTTTCGTGGCAAAACTTATATTAGTTAAATTGAAAAATATGTGTAAATTAAATTTATTATCTCTTTTCGGTTCTCTGCTAATTACCTGTTATTTGCGATATAAATTAAAAGTATCAATAAACTACGCTAAGATGTCGCAAAGTTTCAAAAACCTTAAATATATATATATTGTTTACACATAATATTTTTTATTTTTATGGTATTCGTGAAATCGAAGATTTGCTCTGCCAAATCAAGATTTGGAATAGCCAATACTTTGTATTTCAAAGTCATATTTAATCAATTAAATTTTCAGTAAAACCGTTTTTTACAAATATGATTTTTTATATTTGTAGCGAATAATAAATAAAGCTGTAAATAAACAACATTGTGTAACTTTAAAACAAATGATTTATAAAGGCTTATGAAACATAAAATTATAAAAAATGTGAGATTAATATTCTTTGTTTTAATAATTGTAAGTAACTATACATATAGTCAAGATTATTTGAAAGAGCAAATTGAAAATGGTAAAGTTAAATCTGTAAAAATAACGACATATGAATTAATTGATAAATTTGGTGAAATAGTTAAAGGTGAAAAAATAAGTGGTGATCAAGAATATCGTTTATATGATAGAAATGGCAATTTAATAGAAAAAAGAACTGGATCTGATGGAAAATGTTATTCTTCGTGTAAGACTTATAAATATGATAAAAAAGGTAATCTATTAGAAAAACTACATTATGTCAGTGATCATGAATGGTGTGGATGGTGGGATGAAAACTATGATTGGTCGCAAATCTTTGATTTAAATTCGAAAAAATATGTAAAATATGGTAAAACAAAATATGATACACTTGGAAATGAAATAGAATATTACCAACATAATAAATATTCATCTGATAGAAGCCTTGCAAAAAAAATAACTAGAAAATATGACTCTCGTGGTAATGAAATAGAAAAAAACCGCTATGATTCTGATGGCAGGCTTATTTCTAAAAAAACCTGGAAATATGACTCTCGTGGAAATGAAATAGAGAATAATGAATATTCATCTGATGGAAGCCTTGAAAAAAAAATAACTAGAAAATATGACTCTCGTGGTAATGAAATAGAGAATAATGAATATTCATCTGATGGAAGCCTTTGTCAAAAAACAACTTGGAAATATGACTCAAGTGGTAATGAAATAGAATATGAATATTATTCAATTGATGGTAAGTATGATGAAAAAATAACTAGGAAATATGACTCACGTGGTAATATAATAGAAGAAAAAGAATATTCAGCTGATGGAAGCCTTAATTTAAAAACAACTTGGAACTATGAATATGACTCTCGTGGGAATATACTTACAGAAAATGAAAATTCATCCGATGGAACCTATTCAAAATCAGCTATGGAATATGATTTACATGGTAATATAATTAAAGATGAAAGGGAATCCAAAATTAAAAAACATAAATATAATTCACCTGATGAAATAAATTATTCCAAATCGACTGTTATATTTGAATATGATTCACAAGGTAATAAATTAGAAAATATGGTGTGGAATATTTATTCAGCTGATGGTAGCTTAAAATATAAATATATTTCTAAATATAATAATGAAGGAAATATTATTGAAAGAAAACATTATGAATATAAATCTAATAATAATGAAGCTTATGATAAGACAACATATAAATATAAATACAATGAATCAGGTATTTGGATTAGTACAACAAAATACTACAATGGGATTCCCAAAAAAATAAAAGAGCAAATATTAGAATATTTTTAAAAATTATTGGTTATTTGTAAAAATGGTTCTACTGCAATTTCCGTGGAAAACTATTAAGTAAAAAGCTATATTTTAGCTTGGCGAAACTTTACGGTACTTTTGAATTTTATCGCAGAGCAACGCAAACCTGTCTGTCTCCGGAAACGGACGCAAAAAACTGCAAAGATACTTTACACTATAATTAGTGTGTTTTGTAATTCATTCGATCATTTACCACTAAGTTTGCAGTAGAACCTTTACGAAAAACTTTGCAGTTTTATTTGCCATTTATATTTTTGGGTATAATCATTGTCCCAATCAAAAATACAGCAACAATTAAATCTACTATGTTCCAGATGGTTCTGCCCAATGCAATTTTGATAATTGGCTGAAACAATATTGCGAGACCAATGTAAACAATCATTAATGTGATATTCTTTTTATTGTATTCATTGTAAGCAAGGATTGCAAAGCCAAGCATTGCGAGAAACCGAACCAACTGAAAATATCCGTAGGGCATATCCAGCAGACATAAAACAAAAAGTACGCTAAGTACAATCTTAATTATTTTATCAAGTTTCATACTTTACCTCCCATTTATTTATTTATATTTTATTCTTCCTTTAACATCCCCCTGCTCAAAAATCGCTTTACACACCTCATCCCACCAGTTTGCTTGCAATCTTTTCGGCTTGTTTCAGCACGGTTTCGGTGGCAAGTTTTTGCATGTCGGGTGGGTAGCCGTATTGACGCAAGGTGCGTTTGATGATGACTTTCAGTTTGGCACGGACGCTTTCTTTGATGGTCCAGTCAATGGCGGCATTTTCCCTCACCCTGTCTGTCAGCACAACGGCAAGTTCCCTGAGCATCCAGTTCCTTACATCAACAGAGGTCTTAGCAAAATTTCTTTAGGAGACAAGGAAGGTGGTTGTTTGGACTTTAGCAAAGCTGCGGAATTAGGTTTTGAACCAGCATTTGATGAAATTGAAGGACATTGTAATTAGGTTTTTTCATGCCGCTTTTTACTCTACCAGCCTAAAAAGTTTGGCTAAATATGAGAAAACCAGCGTAATACTTTAATGCTCAACAATTAGCTATCATCAGACATTTCTTTTCCCATCTCCTCCTGAATCATCCCAATATAATCACCTTGTGTAAGGCCGTTTTCTTTTGCCTGTGCCTTGCATTCCTGGCATAGCTTTCTAACTACTGGGTATGTGGGGGTGATGGTATTGCATAGAACGGAATTGTTGGCTTTTCCGGCTTCGAAGATCACAGAGCTATCTGCAATCTGGTGGATTGTTTAATCGTTTTTCAGCCAGGTGTTTTTTGTGATCTGTGCGATGATTCCCGCGCCCGGGCGGAGGCGAATTATCCTGCGGGCTGCGACGGGATGGTGGTGCATGCAGGAAAGCTTGGAACGAAAAGTAAAAGCCTTTGCTGCATCTGCAACACCCCCGGAGCAGCACGGAGATAGCAGCCGAAGACCGTTAAGGCGCCCAAAACAATAAAAAAATCCAAATTCACTTTTCAGATGGAGATTATGCTTTATCTTTACATCAAATTAAAAAATGATACGTTATGGATATTCTCAAAGGAAAAGTTGCTCTTATTACAGGGGCTGCCCGTGGCATAGGGAAAGCCATTGCAATACGATATGCACAGGAAGGTGCTGATGTGGCATTTACCGATATCAAGGAAGATGAAAACTTTAAAACCACAGAGCAGGAACTGAAAAAATTCGGCACCAAAGTAAAGGCGTATGTAAGCAACGCCGCTGATTTTGAAGCTGCCCAGGAACTGGCTAAGGCCATAGTGTCTGATTTTGGAAAAATAGACATTTTGGTGAACAATGCAGGCATCACCAGAGACAACCTGTTGATGCGCATGACTGAAGAGCACTGGGATATGGTGATGCAGGTAAACCTGAAATCCGTATTTAATACAACAAAAGCATTCATGCGTCAGATGATGAAACAACGGCAAGGGTCTATTATTAACATGAGCTCGGTGGTTGGTGTCAGCGGCAATGCCGGTCAGGGTAACTATGCGGCATCCAAATCAGGGATCATCGGGTTTACCAAATCCGTAGCCCAGGAACTTGGTTCACGGAATATACGTGCCAATGCCATTGCACCGGGTTTTATTGAAACAGAAATGACGGCTCAGTTGCCTGAAGATGTCAAACAAGGCTGGGCTGAAAAAATTCCACTGAAACGTGCAGGGGCCACCGAAGAAGTAGCCAATGTAGCTGTTTTTCTGGGTTCTGAACTGTCATCTTATGTTTCAGGGCAAACCATTCAGGTGTGTGGGGCTATGCTGACATAGAGTTGGAAGTCCGGAGACGGGAGTCGGAAGACCGAAGTTGGGAGACCGGAGTAGGTTACTTATGATAAATATTGACCATTTTAATGATTAGATGCTATAATTAAAAAGAACAGAAATTTTCAACATTGATTTTACATATTCTCCATGGTGGCTTTTAGCCGGACTTGTATTTGCAGCCGGATTGAGTTTCTTTTTGTACTACAAAGACACTCAGTTGCGGGAACTGAACCGTGCCTGGATATGGGGGCTGGCAGTTTTGCGATTTCTTTTCATTTTGGGGATTGTATTTTTGCTCCTGGGTCCCTCATTAAACGTAAAAAAAACGGAAAAAGAAGCGCCGGTATTTATCATCGCTCAGGACAATTCTGCTTCTGTGCTTCTAAATGCTGACTCAAGCTATTATCTCAATGAATATCCAGAAAAACTCACTGTTTTAAAAAAGGAGCTATCTCAGGATTTCGACCTACATTACCTTCAATTCGGGGACAGTGTTCAAAACAAAGAAACATTGGATTTTACCGATCCTGTTACCAATTTTTCAGATTTGATGTTTTCGCTGAAAGCCGGCTATAGCGGACGTCACGTTGCGGGGATGCTTTTGGCCAGTGATGGGTTATATAACCAGGGACATCACCCTCTACATCAGTTCAGGAACCTGCCATATCCTGTATTTACACTTGCCCTTGCTGACACAATGCAGAAAAAAGATGCGCTCATTCAGGATGTAAATTATAACCGCATTGCTTTTTTGAACAACCGTTTTCCTGTGAGAATACATTACCAATCTCACAAACTTGATAAAAAAACACTGACAATCAAATTGATAAAAGATGACAAAACACTGATTCAGAAACAGGTAGAAATTAACGGCGACCAGGTAAGTGACCACATTGACATACAAGTAAAAGCAGAAGAAACCGGGTTACAAACTTACAAATTAGCCATTGAACCAGTTGAAGATGAAATCACACATAAAAACAACTACCAGCGCATCTCAGTCAACGTCATTGATAACCAGCAAAACATTGCATTGATTGCAGCGTCCCCTCATCCAGATATCGGAGCGTTAAACCGTTCACTTAAACAAAATAAAAACTTTTCTGTTGACATCTTTTATTTATCAGACCTGCCTTTGAACCTGGAAGATACAGATTTGATCATTTGTCATCAGATCCCTGCCAAGAACAACCCTGCTTCCCCGATATTTAAAGAGGCGGAACAACGGCATTTGCCTGTTTTATTTGTTTTTGGCCTGCAATCTGATCTACATGCATTCAATCAACTTGCATACAACCTTAATATTGACAAAAAAGGCGAAAGTATGGATTATGCCCGGCCGGTTTATGAACAGGGTTTCAAACGATTTGGATTATCATCTGCCCTATTGGACATGTTGGATAAATTATCCCCGTTGTATGTTCCATTTGCAGATTTTAATTTTACAGGAGAACACGACATGCTGTTTTCTCAAAGCATCAATGGTATAAAAACCGGCAAACCACTGATAAGCCTTGCCGGCATGGAACAACGAAAAATAGCTTACATACTGGGAACCAATATATGGAAATGGCGTATTGAAGAATTCGTACAAAATGGCAATCATAACAGTTTCGACAAATTGATCAACAACATGATACAATACCTGGTAACAAAATCAACAGGGCAACAATTTTCTGTTGTAACAGAACAGATTATACCTGAAAATCAATCTGTGGTTTTTGATGCGGAATTATATAATGAAGCTTTTGAACTTATCAACGAACCTGACGTCATGCTTCATATTCAGGACAGTACAGGAAACGAAAAAGAATACAAATTCAAACGCTCAATTAATGCCTACCGTTTGAGTCTGGGTAGCATGCCTGTAGGGAAATATTCCTGGCGTGCAGAAGTTGGCTATGAGGATAACCGTTACACTAAAGAAGGGGGTTTTATTGTTGAAGCAGTATCTCTAGAAGCCCTGAAAACCCGTGCAGACCATAAATTACTTGGCATGATCAGTAATAATACCGGGGCAGAGATGTTTTTTCCGGAGAATATGGATGAAATTCCGGAGAGAATTGAAGCCTATGATATCACCAAAACACGTATCACTACCAGTCAGACACATTCGGTTTTACTTAACCTGAAATGGATATTCTTTTTATTGCTTGGGCTGATTTCAGTAGAATGGTTTTTCAGAAAATACCACGGTGGTTATTAAATTTTAGATTCTGAGCCCAGTCTGAAAGTCATTAGTTGCCACAGATTGCACAAATTTGCGCAGATTTTTTCAGCAGGGTCTAAATTATGAAATCTGTGTCAATTCCTTTTTTTTATCAATGAAAGCTGCTCTCATATAACTCTTTTTAAAATTACTGTTATTTTATTGGTAAAACCTGGCTTATTCGGGGAGAGCATTGCATTAAATCCTTATTTTGAAGTTCTCCTATTTTTTCCCAGGGGCGAATACTGATTTGTATCCTTCACTTCTTTTCAACACCCAACTCTTTTGCTTTTTTAAACATGTATTCCCGGGCGGCTTCATGTTCATTGGGGATTTCCCCGTCTAATATGGCATCTTTAATGGCATCTTTAATATCTCCGATCACAGTGGAAGGCTTAATATTGAATGTTTCCATGATTTCTTTACCATCCACAGGTGGTTGAAAATTACGGATACGGTCTTTTTCTTCAATTTCATGAAGTTTTTTCCTGACTTTTCTGAAGTTTTGCAGGTATTTCTCTTTTTTACGTTGATTTTTGGATGTGATATCCGCTTCACATAAGTCCATGAGATCATCAATGTCATCACCGGCATCAAACAACAGGCGTCTTACCGCTGAGTCAGTCACCGTATCTTCGACAAGGCTGATGGGACGCATGTGTAGCCGTACCATTTTTTTTACGTATTTAAGGCGGTAATCCATTGGCAATTTAAGGCGCTTAAATATTTGAGATATCATTTTTTCACCAATAAAATCATGTGCATGA
This sequence comes from uncultured Bacteroidales bacterium, assembly GCA_964527535.1. Classification (GTDB taxonomy): domain Bacteria; phylum Bacteroidota; class Bacteroidia; order Bacteroidales; family ML635J-15; genus JAQIBY01. The sequence continues at coordinate 11,696 of CAZGPW010000256.1, read as the reverse complement.
AAGGTCCACCCGTGTCCTTTCTGGTATTTTTTAGTAGCAGTTTTTCCAATATCATGCAACAGTGCTGCCCAACGCAGCCATATATCATCTGACTTTTCAGCAATGTTTTCCATTACTTTCACGGAATGCAGAAAATTTTCTTTGTGTGCCCTGTTGTTTTGTACTTCTACTCCTGTTAATTCCCATAGTTCAGGTAAAATGATTTTCAGAAGCCCGCATTGTCTTAACAATTTAAATCCTTCTCCCGGATGTTCCGAAACGATAATCTTATTGAGTTCATCGGCAATACGTTCAGCAGAAATGATGTTTATCCTGTATGCATTTTTCTTAATGCCCGCAAAACAATCCGGATCAATCTGAAAATCCAGCTGAGAAGCAAAGCGTATGGCCCTAAGCATCCGCAGGGGATCATCGGAAAAGGTTTTATCCGGGTCCAGCGGCGTTCTGATGATCTTTTGTTTTAAATCTGACAAGCCATCGAATGGGTCTGTGAACTCACCGAAACTTTCCCGGTTTAAGCTAACAGCCAATGCATTGATGGTAAAATCCCTGCGGTTTTGGTCATCCTTGATGCTTCCTGTTTCCACATTAGGTTTTCGTGAATCCGGATGATAAGATTCTTTCCTGGCTCCCACGATTTCAATGTCATATTCCCCGACCTTTATTTGTGCCGTTCCAAAATTTTTAAACACGCTTACATTATCAGCTTTTAAGTGTCTTACGATAAGCTTAGCTGCTTTGACACCATCGCCCAGCACTACTATATCAACATCTTTGGAATTCCGGTCAAGAAATATATCCCTGACAAAACCACCAATCAGCCACAGCTTAATTCCATGATCATCAGCTATTCCGGAAAGCTTTTCAAACAAAGGAATGTGTATTTTTTGTAAAATTTTATCCATCTAATTGTTTCCTGTAAACATTTTTCAATCTATCTTGTTGTAAAAGTTGAATAAAATACAAAAGTAATAATTGTTATAATAAGAAAACTATGGTAGAACATTTAACAAAAGAAAAATTTCTTGAAAAGGTATTTGATTATACCGAAGAAAAAGAGTGGAAATACAAAGGTGATAAACCCGCGATGATAGATTTTTGGGCGGACTGGTGTGCCCCGTGTAAAATGGTTGCCCCGGTTATAGAAGAACTTGACAAGGAATACAATGGAAAAGTCAACTTTTATAAAGTCAACACCGAGGAACAACAAGAGCTGGCTTCCGTGTTTGGTATCAGAAGCATTCCGAGCCTGTTGTTTATCCCGGTAGATGGAAAACCGCAAATGGCTGCAGGTGCATTGCCAAAAAACAGTTTTGAAAAAGCCATTGCAGATGTGCTGAAAGTTGAAAAACCGGCATAAGCATTTTTCTTTTTGTTGCAAATTTTTAAGGTTGCCAGACACATCTGGCAGCCTTTTATTTTGGTTCTAAAAATTTTGTACTTTTGGATTATGAACCGGTTGGTAAAAACAAATGATCAGTCCTTTACATTATACAATGATGTGTTCAACGAACACTACCACTCCGTAAACGGAGCGCTTACCGAAAGTTCGCATATTTTTATTAAGCACGGATTGCATGCTGTAAACAGGCCTGAAATAAACATTCTGGAAATTGGTTTTGGCACCGGACTGAATGCAATACTAACCCACTTGGAAACAACGCGGAAACAAGTTAATATAACTTACCATGGGATAGAGTTGTATCCTCCGGAAAAATCCCTCCTTAAATCATATTATTCCTGTTATGAAGAGCCAATTCGCAGTACCGGCATGGCCATTTCAGAAATCCCGTGGGGCAATGTGCAACAATGCGGAGACCATTTTACATTGAAAAAAACACAGGCAGATTTTACAAAAATGCATTTAAAGACTATGTATGATCTCGTTTATTTTGATGCTTTTTCCCCTGAAAAACATCCCGAGGCCTGGACAACTGATGTATTTCAAAGGGTATCTTCGCATATATCATCCGGAGGAATATTGGGTACGTTTTCTGCAAAAGGCATGGTAAAAAGAAACTTAAAAGAGGCTGGTTTTACTATCAACATCCTACCCGGTCCGCCTGGAAAAAGGCATATTATACAGGCAATAAAGAGTTATTGAAAAAAAATTATCGACATTGAAACATTTTTTTTATTTTTGGCATAAATTTTACCAAAACAGATTGTATTATGAAAAAATTAGTATCGTTAATTTTTGCTGTCGTTGTTACAGCAAGTGCTTTTGCACAAACAGTGGATTACTGGTGCGTTGACGGACGCATTTATTTTAAGATCAATGATGATGTTAATCTGAATGTCAGCCATGATGAAGACGGCCAGATAAACCCGAAGGATGTGTTTTTCCTTCGTGATTTCATTGAAGAATACAAAATCACGGATTTGAGGATGCCTTTCATGACTGCAGAATCAGACATTCTACAACGTACTTTCCGCATGGATTTTGATAAAATTCATGAAGTAGAACAACTGGTTAAGGAAATGAACGGTTTGCCGGAAATTGAATACGCTGAAAAGGCGCCATTGTTCAGAATTTCACTGGTTCCCGATGACCCCTATTATGGAGAAACCAGCGGCTCATTCGGCACCGCAGAAGCAAACTGGCACCTTACTAATATCAGTGCAGAAGCAGCCTGGGATATAACTACAGGAGATACCAACATCGTGGTTGCTGTGCTTGACAACGCCATATATGTTGATCATCCCGATTTACAAAATAAAATAGTGGCACAAGTTGATTTAGGCAACGGAGATGATGACCCCACACCACCGGAAGAAACCTATATTTGGTCTCACGGAACACATGGTGCAGGATTAATAGCCGCCGAATCAAATAATGGTGTAGGTGTAGCATCCATAGGCTATGATGTCAGCATCATGGCAGTAAAACTTGGTGATGATGCTTCCGACGGACAAGCCATGGCTGCAGGTTTTGAAGGCATTGTGTGGGCTGCCGATAATGGTGCTGATGTAATCAATATGTCATGGGGCTCACCCCAATTCTTTGAAACCATGCAAAATACCGTAAACTATGCTTATAACAAAGGATGTGTAATGGTGGGAGCTGCCGGCAACAATGGAAATGGTATGGAAACTCAGATGAATCCTGACATTCCAATCAACTATGTAGGATATCCTGCCGCCCTTGATCACGTAATTGCAGTTGGTTCTAACGATGTGGGTGATAACAAATCCGATTTTTCAAATTACGGCACATGGATTGATGTCCTTGCTCCCGGAGGATATTTTAATAATGGTTTTATGGGCATTGGGGCTTTCACAATGTTATCAACAACATACAGTGAAGCCGGTGACATGAATTCCCTTCTCGACGGAACCGGTGGTGGAGCAGCCGAGTATGGCGTGAGCGGCCAATACGATGTTATGCAGGGAACTTCAATGGCTGCACCGGTAACATCCGGATTATGCGGTTTGATGCTCTCAGCCAATCCCGATTTGACACCTGAAAAACTTACCGCCATTTTAAAAGCCACATGTGATAACGTTGATGCTGAAAACACAGAATTTATTGACAGCATTGGATCAGGTCGTATAAATGCTGCGGCCGCAGTACAGGCCGCACAGGATTCAACAGTGGGATTGGTTGCTGATTTTGAAGCCAGCCAGGTGGTGATTCCTGTGGACGGTACTGTAGATTTTACAGACTTAAGTACCGGAAACCCAACATCATGGTATTGGACTTTTGAAGGAGCAATGATATCATCCAGCATTGAACAAAACCCCAGCAACATAAAATACGATGAAACAGGTGTTTTCTCCGTTACCCTGGAAGTTTCTGACGGAACCAATACCAATGTCGAAGAAAAAACAGCGTTCATCATTGTCACTGAGGGTTCAGGAGGCCCTGAATCAGCATGGATAGAACAAAACACAGGGTTTACAAGCCCTTACCGTGGCATATTTCAAGTTGCCATTGCAAACACAAATAGTGCCTGGGCATTAACATACGATGGAACAGGTGGTTCTATCACAAGTGACTTTGTCAGGACATCTGATGGAGGAGACCATTGGACTGCTGATACTATAGAAACACCTTCTGGTCTTGCCCCCGGATGTATTTCTGCTGTTGACAGCCTCAACGCATGGGTAGCCATGTACGATGTTAACGGTGGTGGTGGCATTTACCATACTGACGACGGAGGTCAAAACTGGACAGAGCAAACAACCGCAGCTTTTGACGGAACTGCATCTTTCCCCAACGTTGTACACATGTTTAATGCCAATGAAGGTTTTTGCATGGGGGACCCCGATGGTGGTGAATTTGAAATTTATACCACATCTGATGGAGGAACCAACTGGACACGCGTTGACGGAGCCAATATTCCTGATCCCGAAACAGATGAAATGGGATGGACAGGCGTGTATGATGCCGTTGGGGATGTGGCATGGTTTGGAACCAATACCGGACGCCTTTTCAAAACAACCGACAAAGGAGCTACATGGGAAGTACTTACTACCGGAGAAGAAAACGTCAGCCGTATTTCAATGACCGATGATGACAATGGTTTTCTCATCGCACAGGTACAAGATCAGACAACAGGTGAAATTACCAGCTGGGCTATGCTTAAAACCACCGATGGTGGTGCCAATTGGGATGTCATTGCTATTGATGAGGCGGATCAACCATCAGATGTTTCTGCAGTTCCCGGCGAACCAGGCATGGTCGTTGCCGTTAAAATCAGCCAGACAACTGAAGAAAATAAATCAATGTATTCACTTGATTACGGTGATACCTGGACACAAATGGATGACTCTGTGCAATACACATGCGTGCAAATGTTAGATATCAATACCGGATGGGCAGGAGGATTCAATCAGGATGAAAACATTGGCGGTATATACAAATGGCCCGGAATGCCAGGATCTACACCTTATTTTACCTCTACTCCTGTAACAGAAATCGGTGAGGGAGAAACATACACATACAACGTAACTGCTGAAGATCCCAACACTCTGGATTTAACTTTTACAGCTACAGACATTCCTGCCTGGCTAACACTTACAGACAATGGCGACGGAACGGCAGACCTCAGCGGAACTGCTCCGGACATTACAACCGCTTCTGAAAGTTATGATGTTACATTGGAAGTCAGCAATACTGATAACGATACAGCATCACAACCATTCACAATTGATGTGTTGACAGATAACATTGTTGATTTCGGTTACGGGGATGTGAATGTATATCCCAACCCCTCAAACGGGCAATTTATCATTGAAAACTGCCAGGATGTTGATTATAAAATTTACACCTGTCAGGGACGCCTTATTGACAATGGCATCATCGGAGATGCGATGTTCAGACTCAAGCTTAATAAGCAAAAACAGGGCATTTACTTTTTGAGGCTTACCAAGGAAGATCAAGATACCATGCTAAAATTGCAGATCGTAAAATAAATAGTAAATTTCATAACATTAAAAAAGGCTGTCCGAAAAGACAGCCTTTTTTAATGTTTATCCTTACTCCTGATAAAGAAAATCACTAATCATCCCAGGGACTGTAATTAAAACCCACTCTCTTTCCTGTTTGTATCTTTGACTTATTGATCCGTTCACGCATCTGTGCCACAGAGGCCACTTGTATATTATCAATGGGAGGCACCAGCAAATCAAATTTCAACGCAAACAACAAGGTGCCTTCTAATATTTTTTTGAGTGCATCACGGCTTACCTCATGGTCTTCAAACGTAGGATATGTATAGCCGATTTCTTTCCTGCCTTCAATGAAGTATTTATTTTTTCTGTTGATAAATATCCTGCCGATAAGGTATCCCAGGTCATCCGTACGGTTATACTTAAAACTGTCTGCAAGAAAATTATAAATATTGATGATCCCGGCATACGTATTGAGTTTTGATTCCTGGGCACTCTGAGTTTTCCACACCTGGTGATCGGAAGGAAATTCAAATACATTTGAGTGCATATTAAAAATTAAAAGATCGCCGGCAATACGCACTTCAGCTTCAAACAACCCCCGGTCACGGTACTCCAACAACACGCGTTTATCAGCATCATCCAAATCTGCATTGTATTCACTGACAATATCCTGCAGCAACATTTTCAGTTGTTTAAACGCATTTTTTGTGTGATCGTAGGCAATTTGTTTCGTCTGGGATTTTTCCAGTAAGGTTTTTATTATTTCTGTTTTCATCTGTTTATTTTTAATACGCTTTAGCAAATAAAACCCTGCCTTTGGATGGCTGGCCGGTCACCATGCATTTTCCTTCTTCCGGTTCAATATCCAGGGGAACGCATCGGATGGTGGCTTTTGTTTCTTCCTTAATACGGGATTCGGTTTCGTCAGTACCATCCCAGTGAGCCATTACAAAACCAGGTGTTTCCTTCATGTGTTTTTTAAAGGTTTCATAATCATCAATTTTCACTGTATTGCTGATTAACCTGTCTTTTGCTTTTGAATAAATATTGTTTTGAATATCATTCAGTAAAGATATTATTTCATCCACAATCCCGTCTGCCGATATCACTTTTTTCTCAAGCGTATCGCGCCTTGCAACCTCAAATGTATTGTTTTCCAGGTCCCTGGGGCCAACAGCAATTCGTACCGGATATCCTTTCATTTCGTATTCAGCAAATTTAAACCCGGGACGTTGTGTATCCCTGTCATCAAAATGCACTGTAACCCCTTTGGCTTTTAAATCTGCCATGACCGGATTCATTTTTTCCCGGATGGCATCCAGTTGTTCCTTGTTTTTGAAAATAGGCACAATGGCCACTTGTGTTGGTGCCAGTTTTGGTGGCAAAATCAAACCCTTGTCATCAGAATGAGCCATGATCAGAGCCCCCATCAAACGGGTTGACACTCCCCACGAACTGGCCCAAACATATTCTTCTTTGTTGTCTTTGGTCAGGAATTTCACATCAAAGGCTTTGGCAAAATTCTGCCCCAGAAAATGCGACGTGCCGCTTTGGAGAGCTTTACCATCCTGCATTAAAGCTTCAATGGCGTATGTTTCTACAGCTCCGGCAAAGCGTTCACTATCCGTTTTTGTCCCGATAATAACAGGAATTCCCATCCACTTCTCAGCAAAATCCGCATAAACATTGATCATTTTTTTTGTCTCTTCAATGGCTTCTTCTTTGGTGGCATGTGCAGTATGGCCTTCTTGCCATAAAAACTCTGCAGTCCTCAGGAAAAACCGTGTGCGCATTTCCCACCTTACCACGTTAGCCCACTGATTTACAAGGATAGGCAGATCCCTGTACGATTGAATCCAGTTTTTGTATGTATTCCAGATGATGGTTTCCGATGTCGGGCGCACCACAAGTTCTTCTTCAAGCTTAGCTTCAGGGTCAACCACAATCCCCTCTTCTGAATTTTTCAACCGGTAATGTGTTACAACGGCACATTCCTTAGCAAATCCCTCTACATGTTTAGCTTCCTTGCCAAAAAAAGATTTCGGTATAAAAAGCGGAAAATAAGCATTTGAATGGCCGGTCTCTTTGAACATGCCATCCAGAACTGACTGCATTTTTTCCCATATAGCGTATCCGTATGGCTTGATCACCATACATCCCCTGACCGCAGAATTCTCTGCCAGGTCTGCTTTTACAACCAACTCATTATACCACTGTGAATAGTTCTCGCTGCGTTTTGTTAATCCTTTTGTCATATCAATCTTGGTATGAATTTTGTGTCTTATTAAGTGAAAATTAGATTTCAAAACTAAAAAAATAAGATATAATTATGAAACTTTTAAAATTATTATCACTCGCAATTATAATCTTTGCTACAAGCTGCACCACAAGTGTACATTTGGGCGAAGGTTACGGCTATGATGATGTTTACTATTCACCAGGTGATGAAGTAGCATCCGAAAAGCCCTCTCAATATTCCGAATCTTATGACAACGAATATGAAAATCAATATGAAGATCCCGCACATCAGGAGGATTATTATGCTGATGATCAATACACCGATGATGAATATTACTATGAAGACACAGCATATTATAATGATACCGCCTATTATGACGATGGATACTATGATGACGGATACTATGATGATGAATATTATGGTGGTGGCGGTAGCAATGTCGTAAACAACTACTATTATGGCAATTCATATTCCAGCCGCTTAAGGCATTTTCATGATTATTATTACGATCCCTGGTACTATAATAACTGGTACGGGGGCATAAATTACAACTGGTATTCCGGCTGGGGATTTAACATAGGATGGGGTTATCCGTATTATTACAACTGGGGATACAATCCATATTATTATGGTGGATGGGGGTACAGCCCTTATTATTCCTCATACTGGAACGGTTATTCTCATGGCTATTGGAATGGATACCATGATGGTGCGTATTCCGGCAACTATAATGACTGGCTTGCCTATGATAATGATGATGTGTATTACGGACACCGCGGATCAGTAGGTGGAAACGGTACAGGTCAACGTCCGGGTCCCGGTGGTGATACCGATGAGAATGATGGAAACAAACGAATTGATTCAAACATTCCCGTTGTGAATAACGTAGATAGAATTCAATCAGATGACGATGACAAACCCGTTGCTATACGTCGTGGTGAAAATAGTGATGTAAGCAGGGCAGATAAAGAATCATCTGCATCCGAAGCAAGCCGTGATGACAAATCACGTTCAAACAGGTTAAATGTTGAGGCGGCAGACTCTGAAATTCAGGATGCCGACGCCAGCAGGAACCAAAAAGAGAACCCTGCTGCACGTCCTGCATACGGCGAAACCAGAGATAACAACGGACGCAATTCTGCTGCAGATCGGGATGACAATAAAAGGGTAAATAATCAAAGTAGTACCAATAAAACACCCAGGTATTATCAACGTCCCGATAACAGAACCGGAAACAGGTACAATACAACCCGTAGTTATAACCGGACACCCTCAAGTTCAAACTCAAGGGATAATTATAATACATCAAGGGATGTGCAAAACAACTCTCGTTACACAAGGCCTTCCGGGAATTCACGCAGCAGCAACAGCAGTAATTCATATCAAAGGTCAGGGAGTTCCAATAACAAGCCTGCCCAAACACGGCCTACGAGAAGTTACAGTAGCCCGACAAGGAACAACAACAGCAGCAATATAAACCGTTCTTCCTCCTCTTCACGAAGCAGCGGCAGTAACATAAGGAGCAGTAGCAGTAACTCACGCAGCAGTAGCAGCAGCCGTTCCTCTTCAAGCTCCGGTAGCTTTAGTGGCGGATCCTCAGGAAGTTCGTCCGGCAGTTCATCAGGTGGACGATCATCCGGAGGAAGCTTTTCTGGCGGTTCATCAGGAAGCCGTGGCAGATAATAATTTTGCAACTATGTAGTTTATTAACATGAACAAAACACTAAAACAATGAAAAGATATATCATAACTACAGTCTTACTGGCACTTAGTTTTGGCCTTTTTGCCCAGAACCAGGTAGATGCCCTCCGTTATTCATGGCTTAATCCTTCAGGAACAGCCAGATACAACAGCATGGGAGGAGCGTTTGGAAGCCTTGGTGGTGATTTTGGTGCTATCTCTCAAAACCCTGCCGCACTTGGCGTGTTTCGCAGATCGGAGATTACATTTACCCCCGGCATAATGTACACCCAAACCGATGCCGCATACATTGATAAAAAATCCAGCGATTTCACGTATAACATGAACATCGGCAATCTTGGGTACGTTGGAACCATGCTGTTTGAAAGTGAGGGAAATGCGCTTAAAAGCCTGAGCTTTGGCTTTGGTTACAACCAACTCAATAATTTCAATCAATGCATCAAAATCAAAGGCATCAATGAGAATAATTCCATGGCTCAGTATTTTGCTGCCATGTCAGAAGGATATACACCTGATGAGTTGGGAGAATTTTATGGACGGCCGGCATATTTTACCTACCTCATGGACCCTGCAAACGCTGATTCGACAAGCTACATTTCCAACATTGGTTCTTTCGGCCAGGAACAAAAAGAAAACATCCAACGCAGTGGAAACGTGGGGGAATATGTCTTCTCAGTGGGCATGAATTTTGACCACACATTTTATGCAGGTGCCAGTTTGGGTATCCAGCAGGTGGATTTTGAACAGGGCATTTTTTACTCTGAAAATGATGTCAATGATGTCATCGACAACTTCAATTCCTTCACTTACGAAGAAACACTGAAAACCAGCGGCACAGGTTACAATTTCAAAATGGGAGCCATTTACCGCCCCTTTGATTGGTTGAGAACCAGCGTGGCATTGCATACCCCTACTTTTTATAACCTACACGATGAATATTCCACGTATTTCTCCTCACAATGGGATTCGACATGGATGAGCAATACAAAAGAATCTCCCCTGGGGCTTTACGATTACAAGCTTACATCGCCTTTCCGTGCCCAGGCCGGCCTGGCAACTGTGCTTTTCAACAGCACAATTCTCAGCGTGGATTATGAATATGCCAATTACGGCATCAGCAAATTACGTTCTTCTGATTATGCCTTCGATAACGAAAATGAAATCATTGCCGATGATTATACCGCCACACACAACATCAAAGCCGGTGCCGAATACCGAATCGGCATGGTTGCTTTCCGTCTGGGATGGGCATATTTTGACTCTCCCTATGCAGATGACACCTTTAACAGCAATGCCGGTTTTATGCAATATTCCGGTGGGATCGGTGTCCGTAATGAATCTTTCTTTTTCGACATGGGATATGTGTATCAGGACAGGAGCGAAAAATATTTCCTGTATGAAGGGTATGGTCTAAGCAGTCCGGCAGCCAACATGGACATTCAACGGCATGCAGTGATGGCAACCATTGGCATCAGGTTTTAATTAGGCTCTGCTGAAAAACACTAAACACAATAATAGTCAATGTTTTATATCATTACCTCCTATTATAAATGCAAGGTTTTTGCGTTGAATTCTAAAAAAAGCATGCATTTATAAATAACATTACGTGATAAAATATCCATTAATTGTGATTTATTAAACTAAATTTAACAATCAATATAATTGTAAAAACACAAATATTGTGTTTGTTAGCCTGATGCACACCATATTCATCGTTGACTGCGAATCGAAGTATGAGAATACATCTTCTTCTTGTCGCCTTGAATATGGTGCACCTCAGACTTTTTCAGCAGAGCCTAATTATCATTCTTTAAATCATTAACAAAGTCATTTGTAACACACAAATGGCTTTTTTATGTTTAATACAGTGACATTTTTTGTGATTTATTTCCAAAATTTACTATATTTGCCTTAAAAAGGAAATGTATTTGGAATTTAGACATAAATTTTTCAAGCAATATTGTTTTACAAACCATCAAGTTGAATTGGTATTTCCTGGTTTTGACACTAAAAACCTGTTCAGGTGGCAGCAAAAAGGGTATATTCTAAAATTGCGGAATGGCTTGTACACATTTCCCGAACACCTTGTGGATACTTTGAATTGAATCTGTAACACATCCTGTTTATTTATAAAGTAACAGATGCATTCCTCATTTACTCCACAATCATGTTTTCACTATCCAGCACAGTGCCGTTTTGGAGGTAATAGACGGTGTATTGACCCTGGGCGAGGCCGGAAACCTGCACAGACTGCTGGCCGTCACCGGTGAGGGTGATGGTGCGGACGGGCTGGCCGTAAATGTTGTTGATTTTGATGTCGCCGGCTGCTGTCTCACAATACACTTCTATGGTGAAATTG
>CAZGPW010000255.1:0-11859 GCA_964527535.1 uncultured Bacteroidales bacterium | reverse complement strand
CTTTTTGCTTTTTGGGACAAAGAAGGCAAAACGGAAACACTAATTGTTGGTACGCATGGAATTGCAAAGAAAACAAACAAAACCCCGGCCAACGAAATTCAAAAAGCCGAACGATTAAAACAGGAATATTTTGACAACAACTAAAAGAAAGAATTATGGCAGCTAAAAAATATAAAACACTCGAAGAACTCGAAGAAAAATACATTGGAGAAAAAGGAACACCGGAACGTGATGAATATGAGTTTGAACTGACAATGGAAATGCTGGGCGAGAAAATTAAAGAAATCCGAAAAAGTCGAAATTTAAGCCAGGAAGAATTGGGAAAACTTATCGGTGTACAAAAAGCCCAGGTTTCCAAACTAGAGAACGGAAAAAGCAGTGCGACTTTAGCAACCATAAACAAAATATTCCGGGCAATGCGGGCAAAAGCAAAGCTACATATTGAATTTGAAGATGAATCCGGTTTGGTGGTTTGACAAAAACAGCCAAGCCATAACAGGCGGTCACCTGTCTTACAGCCAGGCAGGTGTACCATGCGGCGGTGAATTTGGTAATTTACCTGAACATCATTAAATTAGCGGGGTGGTGGAGCTAAAAGATGTGAGGTAAAGTGCCGCACGGTGTACCGCCGGACCGTTGTAGCAAGGCTGAGAACTACAAGTTTTATTGGACAAATTGAGTAAAAATAACACATCTATTAATGATTAGCTAAATAAATTGTATATGCAAATAAAAAGAATCTTAGTGTTCATTATTACGTTTTTCATATTTTTAATCCAAACCTATGGGCAGAAAAAAGATACATTAAAATGGAACGATAGAAAATGTGCTGTTGCTCTTACTTATGATGATGCATTGAGTGTTCACCTTGATTATGTCGCTCCAGCACTTGACTCATTTGGCTTAAAAGCGACATTTTATGTCTATGGAAATTCCATTTCTTTTTATAAAAGAATTGATGAGTGGAAAAGTTTGGTAAATAATGGACATGAATTGGGTAATCACTCTTTATTTCATCCATGCAACAGTAAAACAGAAGGAAATGACTGGGTAAAATCAGAATATGACTTGGATAAATATACGATTAACCGAATAATTGATGAAATCAGATTAGCAAATACTTTGTTACAACTTATTGATGGAAAAACAGAAAGAACTTATGCCTATCCATGTGGCAATAAATTTGCCGGAGACTCTTCATATGTATCTTATTTGCATTCAGATTTTATTGCTGCCCGTGGAGTTACCCCTGGCATGAATACTTTAAACAATATCAATTTATTTAATATTAGAGCTATTCCTGTTGATGGTTACTCTTATGATGAACTCGTTAGTTTAATAAATAAAGCCAAGGAGAAAGAAATGTTTATTGTTTTTATTTTTCATGGTATAGGCGACGGGCATTCATCAGCGTTTGATAAAAATGAACATCGAAAATTCCTTGAATATTTAAGGGAAAATAGAGATACAATTTGGACAGCACCTTTAATTGAAATAGTTAATTATATTAATGATAGCTCAGCTGGCAACACCCAATAAAAAACATAGGCAGAAAGTGCTAAATTTGAACGATATAACATTTAATAATCGGCTTGGTAATTTGATAGTTTAGTGCTTCGAAATGCCCTACGTTTCTTATTGCCAACCGTATGCAAGCAAAAGAAACAGTATGTACATTTTAAATTAATAATAACAATAAAAAATTATGATGAAAAAGAGACAAATTGGAACCCTCGTATTAGGATTAGTGATAATCACCAGTCTTATCCAGTGCAAAGTGGCACAGGAAAAGGAATTGAAACCACAATTGGATTCCTACTTTGAGCAGCAGGTATATAATCAATCAGGAGATTTAAATGAAAAAAATAAGCCCGGATTGTCGGCAATAATTACAAAGAAGGATTCTATCCTATATAAAGGGAATTTTGGTTCTGCCGATTTAGACAAAAAAACGCCCATAACTGAAAACACAATTTTTGACATTGCATCCTTAAGCAAACAATTTACTGGAATGGCAATAGCTCTTTTGGAAGAAAAAGGTGAGATTGACATGAATGATAAAATCATTAAACACCTGCCGGATTTACCGGAAGCTATGAGTGACATTACAATAAATCAACTTGTTCATCATTCCTCTGGCATTAGAGACTGGCCTGCGCTATTTGCATTGAAAGGATGGCAACCCGAAGAGGCTCTTTCATTTGATGATATCTATGAAACTCTTAAAAAGCAAGAGCATTTAAATTGCACCCCAGGCTCTGAATTTTCTTATAGTAATTCAAATTACAATCTTTTGGCAAAACTGGTTGAATCAGTAACAGATAAATCCTTTGAACCGTGGATGCATGATAACGTGTTTGTACCATTAGAAATGGATAATACTTATTACCTTGATGCTAATAATTCAGAAGATAACGCAACGGCTCATTCCTATATTTATACTGGAAATAAATTTATCCCTTTTTCTAATAATCTCAATGCCCCTGGTTCCAGTTCTCTTATGAGTAGCACCGCTGATATGTCAAGATGGTTAATAAACTTTAATAACAAAACCTTGGGTGGAGATGGTGTTTACGATAAAATGACCCAAAAAGCTAACTTAAACAATAGCAAAACTATAGATTATGGCTATGGTTTATACCTAAATGAAATAAAAAATAAGAAAGCCTCTGGTCATGATGGAGCATGGGGAGGCTACAGGTCGGCAACAGTCTTTTTCCCTGAAGAAAATGTTGGCGTGGTTATTTTAAGCAATAATGGAACATTACGCCCCCTAAAAATTATGGATGACATTGCAGGTATTTTATTTGGTGATGAGAAAGAGAAGAAAACAAAAGAAAGTAAGTCAACTGAGCAAGAAATAAACGATGAATTTTTCGCTTTGTGTGCCGGCAAATATGAGCAAGTTGACGACAAAGGTTGTTATTTAACTTTTTTCAAAGATAGTGATGAGTATTTTGTAAACTTTTATGATAAAAACTATAAACTATATGCTAAATCAGATTCAGTATTTTTTGTAAAAGAAGCTGAGGCTGAACTCGTATTTCATTTAAGAAATGGCGAGGTAAATAGTCATACGCTTAAACAAAACGGCAATAGTTACTTAGCATTACGGGTTGAACAAAATAAAAAAGAGCCAAACATCAATTACGATAAGGTAATTGGAACATACCATTCAAAGGAACTTGATGTCAAATATGAAGTTAGATATGTGAACGATGAATTGAAAATTCAAAGCCCTGCATTCACGGAGGATATACCACTAGAACACTCAGAAGATTTGACATTTATAAGTAATTCAGGTTTAATACAATCAATTTCATTTTTAGAAGAAAACGGAGCAATTACAAGTCTGGTAATAAATAATCCAAGAGCAAAAAATATGATATTTGAAAAGAGAAATTAATGTTGATATATAGATTGCCAGCATACAACACATGACATAGTGCATGCGGGTTCCGGCCAACTATTTGAAATATTTGAAAGGAACTGAAGGTCTTTTTGAAGCAAGAGCAAAGCCGGGGAGTGACACCTGGCGCGTGTTTTGTTTCTTTGATGACGGAAAACTTGTCATTCTGCTAAATGGATTTGCAAAGAAATCACAAAAGACACCCAAAAAAAAAAGAAATCGCTAAGGCCGAAAGACTGATGAAAGAATATTACAAAGAAAAAAGGAGGCAGTTATGAATACAAAAAGTTGGTCAGACATAAAAAACGACGTTTACGGCGAAAAAGGGACAGAACGTCGTGATGCATTGGACAGAGATTTTAAGTCGTTCAAAATCGGCTTGCTCTTGAGAAAAGCCAGAGAAGAGAAGCAACTGACTCAAGAACAATTGGCTAGTTTAATCAACAAAAAGAGAACGTATATTTCCAGAATTGAAAATGATGGAAGCAATGTTACGCTAAAGACCTTATACGATATTGTAGAGAAAGGTTTAGGCGGGAAGCTCAATATATCGATTGACATGTAAAGAAATACGTGCTACAACAGGCGGTCACCTGTCTTACAGCCAGGCAGGTGTACCATGCGGCGGGAAATTTGGTAATTAACCTGTACATCATTAAATTAGCGGTGTGGTGGAGCTAAAAGTTTATGTGGAGTAATGCCGCACGGTGCATACCGCCAAACCGCTACCGGCAATTATAAAAAGACAACGAAACTGAATGTTTAACTTTAAAATTTTAAGAAAATGCAGAATATCTTGATTATCATCAATGACGCACCCTACGGGACAGAAAAAGCATACAATGCTTTGAGAATGGCTATGACACTTCAAAAGGAACACGGAGACAATGTAGAAATAAAAATTTTCTTACTTGCTGACGCTGTTTTTTGTGGTTTACCAAATCAGAACACACCAAATGGTTATTACAACATTGAAAGAATGTTAAAAGTTGTGATTAGAAATGGTGGAGAAGTAAAAAGTTGTGGAGGATGTTCAGAAGCACGTGGAATTGACAAAATCCCTTTCATTGCAGGTGTTAAATTGAGTAATATGAAAGAATTTGCTCAATGGACTGTTGAGTGCGATAAAGTTTTAACATTCTAAAAATGAAAGACAATCCGTTTGACATATTCACTGACGAATACGAAAATTGGTTTAAAGAAAATGAATTAATCTTTCAATCAGAACTACTTGCTTTGAAGCAAGTTATACCGGTTGGGAAAAAAGGGATTGAGATTGGAATTGGAAGCGGAATATTTGCAGAGAAGCTGAACATAAAATTTGGCATTGACCCATCAGAGAAAATGTTGAATTATGCTACACAAAGAAATTTGAAAGTAAAAAAAGGTTTCGCTGAAAATTTACCATATCCTGATAATAGTTTTGACTTTGCTGCTTTCATAACATCGATTTGCTTTATTGATAATCCGGAAAAAGCAATAAAAGAAGCACATCGGATTATCAAAGACAAAGGGGATTTAATTATTGCTTTTATCGACAAAGAAAGTTCGTTAGGAAAATCTCTTGAACTGGAAAAAAAAGAAAGCAAATTTTATAGACACGCCAAATTTTATTCTGTCAGCGAATTGACTTCAATGATTGTCAATAACCATTTTGAAATAACTGATATTTTACAAACACTTACAGAAACAAATTTAAAAATCCCTGAAAACCCAATGAAAGGACACGGAACAGGTGGGTTCGTTGTGATTAAAGGGAAAAAGAAATAATACCGGCATGTGTTCACATCCTGTTCAATATAAAAACCAGATAAAAAGCCGGTTAAAAATAACCCATTAAATTGGCTTTAGAACCAATTGTTTAGAAAAACTCATTTCTGTTATCTTCGATTTCCGAAGCCTTTTTGAGGGCATCGAGCAACTCATACCCCACCCTGTTACTAAGCTGTGATTTTAGACGTATTTGCTGTTGTGAATAATCATCTGTTGCAGGTGCTTCCATTTTTTGAGTCACCACATACAGATACACCCCATTGTTTCCTTCTATGGGGCCATCCAGTTTGTGCGGTTCAATATTGACAGCCCTGCCTATCAGTTTGGGTTCAATGCCAAGTTGTGGCACTGAAAACGAACCAAAACTTATGTTTTTAGCCGTATCAATCGGTTCTTCAAGGTTTCCGGCTATAACAGCAAGTTTATCACTATTTTTCATTGCTTTTTCAATGTTCCCAATAAGCATATCAGCTTTTTTCTTCTTCATCACTATTCTTTCAACGTCTTCCTGAACCTGCTCCAGAGGTGCTATTCCTTCATTCTGAATGCTTGTAAGTTTGGCAACCACAAATTTGTCACCTGATTCAAAAACTTCAGAGACATCACCTTTTTCAGCTCTGTATGCCCATTTTATAATATCCCGCGGGTATTCAAGACCACTGATGTTCCTGTCATTTTCCTTAATCCCGCTGGCAATTTTTTTCACAAGGTGTTTTTCCACAACAGCCTCATCAAAAGCTTTGGCCGTATTGCTATTGCTGGCAAAACGGCTGGCATCAGCGTATGTTTTCTGGTATGTATCGTTGGAATAATCAATGTCCTTATTAACAATGGCAAGCTGTGCCTGCTTTGTTGATTCTGCTTGTTCTTCAATTTTAATCAAATGAACACCAAATTGTGACTCAACCACCTCAATATCTCCGGCTTCATTGTAAAAACATGCATCATTAAAAGCTTTTACCATTTGTCCTGGGCCAAACCATCCGAGGTCTCCGCCATTTTGGGCGGATTGATCGGTGCTGAACTGACTGGCCATTCTTTCAAAAGATGCCCCTGCTTCAATTTCCGATTTAAGGCTGTCAATTTTTGCATGAGCCTGTTCAAGTGAGGTTGTGCTGTCAGGTTGTATTAAGATATGACGGGCTTTAACTGAATCTGGTATGGTTTCCACTCCGACAAGTTTAAATATCATATACGTGGTATCCGTTTTAATGATGTCCGAAATATAATCCGGTTCTTTTTCAAAAATGGCTTCACCATAATCCCCGGGAATTTCTTCTGAAGTAAAATACTGTTGACGAACTATGTTATCCGAATGCATCTGCACAAATGCCCGGTTATCATCCGTATTGGCAAAACGGGTTTTGAGCTCGTTTAATTCTAAAACCAGTTTAGCACTGTCTTCTGCAGTGGGAATAATATCAAAGGACACGTATTCTATTTCCCGTGTACTTTCTTCATTTTCAAACATATATTCATGGTCATCATAATAGGCTTGTAAATCGGCTTGCTTAATTTCAACGTCCTCGTCGGGTATGGATTTGTACATTTTCCCCATGTAAGCAAAATCTACTTTGGTGTTGGAGTTGAAGTATTCTTCTTTTGCCAGGGGTGTTGGCACATAAAGTCCTTTCTTTAAAAGGGTTTCATATTTTGTATCGATGCGGTCACGTTCAATGCTTTCTTTGAAATAATCAGCAATTATTTTCATCCTTTGATCCTGGTCTGCTTGGCTAAAAAACTGCTTAACATAAGCTGTATCAATCTGACTGGTTTGAGGATCTGCAAAATTTTGCCGTATAATCGGATGAATATTGGACCCCCATAATAAGTTTTCCATCTCATCCTGACTGACACCAATTCCCAGCTCATCAATGGTTTCAGCAAGTAAATACTCGTTCATTAATTGGTCCCACACAGTTGATCTGATTTCATTTATGGTTTCAGAATCCAATGAAGATTTCTGCTGAGCTTCTTTCACAAAACTGGTCAGCCTTTCCACTTCATTCTGATATTCGGTGTATGGGATTTTCTCACCATTGATTTCAGCAATGTTGGTTTCCTGTTTGTTAACCAAGCCTTCAAATGTTGAAGGATCAACAATAAAAAGAAACAAGGCAACACCAACAAAAACAATAATTAAGACACCTGCTCTGTTCCGGATTTTTTGTAAAACTGCCATTATTTAAACGTTTAAAATTATGTGTGAAAAATTTAATTTAAAATCAGGGCACGAATATAACAATTTTATAAGATTAAAAAAGCAGCTTTCCGAAAGCTTTTTATTATTTTCACAAACAAAAATTAAAATGAAAAGCCACGGGCATTTATGACATACGATATAGTTACAGACATAGGCAATACCAGAGCAAAGACGGGGGTTTTCGCGGGCGGCAATCTTGTCAAAACGCATACAGGTGATAAAACCTTTGATGATTTACCCGCCGATATCCTTGAAAAAAAATTCCGTTTTGGCATAACATCCCTGAATGCAAAGGCGACTTCTGAACAAACACAGGCGCTTCAACATTTATGCCGTGACATGATATACATGTCAACAAACATAGACATTCCCCTGCAGGTTTTACACCAGACACCGGAAACCTTAGGCAATGACAGGAAAGCAGCATGTGTTGGAGCTGCAGCGCTATATCCCGGGAAAAACCTGCTGGTGATTGATGCGGGGACAGCCATTACATACGATTTAGTAAGCGCATCAGGATGCATGGAAGGCGGTAATATATCACCGGGAATGTCCATACGATTTAAGTCTTTGCACAATTATACAGGAAAATTACCGTTGCTTACACCAGAAAACATAAAAAACCTGCTGGGCAAAACAACAAGGCAATCAATCGTTAATGGTGTACAGTATGGTTTAATTAGCGAAGTCAAATGGTATATAGAGCAAATGACAAAAAATTACAAAGGGCTGATAACCGTAATGACAGGTGGTGATGCCGGATTTTTGGCTGATAATTTAAAAAAACCCATCTTTGTGCATTCGGACCTGGTGTTGTTTGGTCTGTACAGAATATTGATAAATTATGTTAAAACAAATTAAGCAACTGGGGATTATCCTGATACTCACCTCAGTTATTTACAATGCTGAAGCGCAGGACAAAACAAGTTCACCTTATACAAGGTATGGGCTAGGTGACTTAATGACAAAAAACTTTGGCGACAGCAGAGCCATGGGGGGCACAAGCCTTGCCTTACGTAATGGCAGCAAACTTTATCCGGCAAATGCTGCATCGTATTCCAGCATAGACTCCCTGCATTTTGTAATGGAGGTCGGTATCAGCGCTTCTGCAAAAGAAATGAGTTCCGGAACGAATAACCTGAGTAAAATAACCACAGATTTCAATCTTGATTATCTGAGTTTTGGATTTCCGGTTACAAAATGGTGGGGAGCCGCGTTTGGACTGGTGCCCTATTCCAACGTTTCGTACAATGTCATTACATCAGATTACAGCCTCGGGTACCCCCGCGATTATCATTATCAGGGTAACGGAGGTATCAACCAGGCATTTGTTGGCAGCAGTTTTAAGCCCATTGATAACTTGTCGTTCGGATTCAATCTTAATTATTTGTTCGGAAACATTCACCAGTTAAATGCTGTCAATTTTGCAGATTCAGCAGAATACGGCATGGTGGATATTACTGAAGAAAGAATATTGTATTTCAACAATTTCTATTTTTCCGGCGGTGTTCATTATGATTATGCTTTGGCGGAAGATCATCGTTTAACCCTGGGATTGGCTTGTGATATCAACTCAGTGCTCAACGTAAACAGGACGTATTTGGCTACCAGTGCACTCAGTTCAAAACCGGATGTGATTGCAGACACACTGGAATACAATTATAAAGAATCAGGAGAAATCAACCTGCCATTAAATATTGGTGGTGGCGCGGCATATCATTATAAAGATGTACTTACGCTCGCCGCAGATTTCAGGTATCAGGACTGGACCAATGCTGCAATTTTCGGAGAACAGGACTCATTAGGGACCGGGCAACGAATAAGCCTTGGAGTTGAATATGTGCCCGATGGCAAAAACGCCCCGATCATGAAATACCGGCGCAATATCCGTTACCGAATGGGCGCATTTTTTAACGATACTTACCTTGAATTCGACCAGGGAAATACAAAAGTCAATAACTTTGGCATAAGTTTTGGATTAGGGTTACCACTGAAACGTTCTAATACAACATTTAACATTTCACTTGAATTGGGACAACGAGGAAGCATGAAAAACAATTTAGTGAAAGAAAATTATGCGGTATTGGGCGTTAATTTCAGTTTCGCAGATATTTGGTTCATTAAACATAAATATGAATAAACACATGAAAACAAAAGCTATTTTTATCTGGATTACATTGGTTTTAGCGGGGAATCTCGCGTTTGCACAAGAAGAAGAAAATAAATTTGGTGAAAACCCGGCTAAATGTCGCTCGCAATTATCAACTTATGACCAGTTTTACAAACAAGGAAGTTTTAAAGATGCCTATCCTGCATGGAGCTGGTGTTTTAAACATTGCCCCAAATCAACAAAGAACATTTACATTCAAGGGCCAAAGATTCTAAAACATATGATAGAAATTTCGGAGGGCGATGAGAAAGAAGCCTATATAGATACCTTGTTGATGATATACGATCAGCGCACAAAACATTATGGTAACAAAGGTAAAAACCTTGGCCGTAAAGCCATCGACATCATGACCTATCGCCAGTCAAAAGCCATGAAAGCTTATGATATATTTGCAGAAGCTGTAAAACTTGACAGTACAGAAGCAAGCAGCAATGTCTTGGGTCGCTATTTTCAGCTTGCTACCGTGCTTGTAAAAAACGACCTGATCACACCAAAAGAATTAATCGAACTTTATACAGAACTATCTCAAATATTTGAAGAAAAAATCAATGCCGGAGATAAAGGCTCCGAAAAAGCCAAAGAACAGGTTGACCGCATGTTGATCAATACCGGTGTTTTAGAATGTGAAATGCTCGAAGATGTGTTCCGGCCAATATATAAAAAGAACATTGATAACAGGGAAATGCTCAAAACCATCCGTGTTATCATGGAAAAAGAAGATTGCTTCGATTCTGAACTGTTTTCCGAAGTATCAGAAAGAATGTATAAAATGGAGAAAACCGCAAATGCAGCTCATGCACTTGCTCAGTATTTTTTCAAAAAAAACAAATCCAAAAAAGCTGAACAGTATTATAAAGAAGCCATTGAATTACAGGAAGATAAAAGCAAGAAAGCCGATCTGTATTTTGAATTGGGACTGCTGTACTTTAATCAGATGGACCAATACAAAACAGCCAGAAGATATGCAAAAAAAGCCATTGAAGTTGATCCCAAACACGGCAGGTCATACAAGCTCCTGGCTCAAATTTATGCATCCGTTGCCAGCGATTGCGGCGAAAATGAGTTTGAACACATGACAGTATTTTGGGTAGTGGTGGATAAATTGTTAAAAGCTAAAGCTGTATCCCCTGAACTTGCCGAGGAAGTTAATCCCATGATATCCAAATATTCACAGTATTTTCCCACAAAAAAAGATGCTTTTTTCTATGAAGTCATGGAAGGTGACTCCTATACTGTCAACTGCTGGATCAATGAAACCACTACAGCACGATTTAACGACTAACATCATCAGGATAGACAAAAAGTGAACATAATACAGAATATACATAAACATAAAGCATGCTTTATCATCATTGTGGGAAGTGTGCTTTTGTTTTTTGCCTGTGAAAATGACATCAGTGAGGTAAAACAAATCACCTATGAAACGCAATTACCAACCATAAAAATCAATGATGTACATACAATGATTACAGATTCCGGAAACATAAGGGTTGTTTTGGATGCTCCTGTAATGCAAAGTTTTAAACCTGAAAAACAAGATGCCTCTCCCTATGATGAATACCCCGAAGGCCTGACGGTAAAATTTTATAACGAAGATACGATTGAATCTGTAATAAAGGCAGAATATGGCATTTATTATGCCAAGCAACAATTGTGGGAAGCAAAACGAAACGTTGTCGGGAAAAACCTCATTAAAGAAGAGAAAATCAATACCGAACAACTTTATTGGGACGTAAAAAACGAGAAGATTTATACCAACAAATTTGTGCGAATAACCACCAAAGAAGAAATTTTTATCGGCACCGGCTTTGAATCAAACCAGGATTTTTCAAACTGGACAATTAATAACCCTAAAGGATCTTTTGTCATCAATGAGAACGAACAGGAACCATCGTAAAAGACAACCATATTTTCTGATTGTTATTGACTATTTGTGGCTCGGCATGGCCATATTTACTTTTGTAGCTGCCTTGATTAAATTCAACCAGGGGGAACCCGGAAAATTATATGCCTGGGTATATCTGATACTTTCCCTTTTGTGCCTGATGATCTTTTTTCTGAAAATCTACATGCGAAAGCAAAACAGACGAAAGCGATAACCTAACCTGGCATAGCCAGAACCAAAAAGGAAATAATGAATACTGAACTAGGAATGTCGAATGATGAAGTTAACAGCCAAAATCAGAATAAAAGAAAGTTTGATTTGGAAGAAAGGCTGATTATTTTTGCCGTTCTTATTATGAAGGTTTCTGAAAATTTGCACACCACTCCTGCTGGACGATATATTTCCGGACAAATTGTGCG
>CAZGPW010000254.1:0-3002 GCA_964527535.1 uncultured Bacteroidales bacterium | reverse complement strand
CGATTAATGGTTCTGATTTTATGCCTGAAAATGAAGAGGGCCCATACATGCCTATTTACAATCCTTCTGAGCCGGTTAGCATGGGAATTGACTGGCTGGTAGATTAATTAATAATTCATATTACAATTCATGATCAATTATAAAACACTTTCGGAATAATATTCCGGAGGTGTTTTTTGTTTCCCAGCTCTCGCTGCTTGCAAACCACATATCATGCCAACCATTATTACCGTGCAAATATTGAATATATTGCACATTGTAAACAATTGGAGGCCTGATAGGTGGTTCGAAGTGCCCGGTTAAAAGCGGCATTCAGCCACCGATCAAAACAAAACCCGCCCAGTTTCTGGTAATATATCCTTCTTTGATTGCCTGAAGTTTAGCCTGGCGCAAAGCCTGACTGTAGGTTTTACCTTCTGAAAGGTATTTATAAAACAAAAGCATTATATCCTTAGTCTTTTCATCATTTACTTTCCATAATGAAGCCAAAACACGGGGAACGCCTGATAAAATAGCTCCACGGGGCAACGCAATTATACCCTCTCCTTTAAGATAATTTCCTTTACCGCTGTTACAAGCGCTAAGCACCAAAAGTTCGGCATTCATCTGCATATTTAAAAAAATTCCCAGGCTGAAAATGTCAATTTTTTCTTCCAATTCATTTCCACTGGTATCATCAACAAACAAAAACAATCCTGAACGCTCCGGATGATCAGAGTTAACCACGCCGTGGCTGGCAAAATGTATTATATCGTAATGTGGAATTTGATCTTTTACTTTTGCGACAGTGGCATCCTCGCCCGTAATTAGTGTTACCGAATCAAGCATATTTTGCATCACGGGAGCAATGCCTGCCACCTCTTCTTTACTATAAGGCAATGCTTCAATACGTTCACTGCCCCAGTATCGGGATGTATAATACGGAATGTTTTGTTTTACCTTCTGCTCAAATAACGGAGCAATGGCAAGTAAATTTTTTGGTAGCTTAAAATCCCGGTTTTTGCGAAGCTTATGCATCAGTGAAGATGAATAAGAATAGGATATAACAAAGTCTTCAATAAGCATTCGCTCATTAAATTTCATGCACTCAAAGGGAATGTAATTCAAATTATCATCAGGGATTATGATTAGTTTTTTTATACCCTTGAGAAAAGGATGAATTTCCCGGAAAAGAAATTGTCCTATATCCGTTGTTTCTCTTCCCGTCATAATGGCATAACGCTCTTTTTCTATTTTACGCGGCAGCTCATCATCTTTGTAATAAAAGCAGCGTGTTGTATCCGGCAAAATCAGAATTTGTCCCCAGGATTTACCAAATATAAAATATTCGATTACAGCCTCGTCATTTTTCAGTTGCGCCTGAATGTTCTCAGGGGATACTAAATCTAATTTATCATTAAAAACCTCAGATTCCCTGCTTTTGACTTTTTCTTCAAGTTTATACCTGAGCATTAGATTTTCTATCAGACGAGTATTCAGTTCAGTTTTCAGTTCACGGTATTTTACCTCATTTGAAGTATCGGTTGAAGCAATCTTATTACGGGAATTCTGAATTTTTTCAGCACTTTTTAGCAACTGGGTAAATATGGTGGTATCGTTTTCCAGCGTTGCCTGAAATCTTTTTTTTGCTATCAGGCTGTTAAGATGAATGGCTTTTGATGCTAAAGCTATTTTAATAGTCTCATCATAATATGCACTATTATCCAGTTCAAAAAGATAAGGCAGGGTTCTTTCAATAAACTCATCATAAATTTGTGAAACACCTGTTTCCTCATATCCGAACACATTTTCATCCATTATTTTCTGAAACAACTGAGCCTGCAAGGAGATCAGATCAACTATCGCCTGAGTGCAATCCGACTGGTTTTCATGCGACATACCTGTATATGTTTTTTCAAGCATTCCCAGCAATGAAAGCTGACTAAAATAGTCAGTTTCTGCCGATATTTTGGGAACTTTAAAGTCACCAATCATGTCAAAATTCTCAAAACCGCCTGCTAATATAGATTCCGCTTTTTTTGTATTTCCCTTTTTTAAAAATACCTCCGCTTTTAATTCCCTTACTTTGTCTGAAAAATATTTTTTCCCGGGCAAACTGTCTAAAACAGTCAAATATAAATAGGCTGAATCAATTGAATTCTGCAACACCGCCTCGGATATTAGTGTATAAGCAAAGGCACGATTATAAGCCGACATAGATTTTGTTCCGGTCAGGTTCCTCACCTTCTTTACATGTTCCCATACTTTGTTTGTATCGCCTTTTTCGGCATAATACTTTGCCAGGCTTCCATGCGTTGCTGCTCTGATACTGCTTGAAGAATACTTCAGGGTATTAAGTACTGACAGTGCCTTTTCAGAACACACAACAGCACTGTCAATATTATCTAGATACTCATAATAATTTGATCCTAAGAGGGTATAAAAATAAGAAGTATAAATCTTAACAGGAATGGAACTTTTTTTGGCTTCAAACAATTCAATATCCGATCTTAAGACTTCATTTTTTGTTTCCACTAAATCATAAGATACCGGCAAATTTGTTATTATACTGTAATCTGCAAGTGCAAGACTGGCAAGGTCATCAGCTTTTAAGGACAGATTCCTTGCTCTGTACATGGCTTCTAAGGCTTTTTCTGTTTTTCCTTTTCTGAACAAACTTAAACCGTAATCCACCAACGTATTGCGTAATGGCTCTCCTGTTTCATCCAATGCTTCCAGTATTGCAAACTGTGCCTGAAATAACTCACTCAACGAGCGCCCTTTAAAACCGGATTTTCCGGGGCTGTTCCTTATTTTATGCAAATTCGTACGCAACAGCCTTAGTGATGAAAAGTACTCAATGTGAATAGTGTCATGGGATAATTTAAAAATCTCCATGCTTTCTCTCAATTCTTTCGTAGATTTAACGGATTTTACTTACACAACCTCCTGGCTATCAACCATAAGCTTCATATTTTTTAACAAATGTAGCAACTAATCCATAATTTTTATCAACAATTAAG
>CAZGPW010000253.1:0-11492 GCA_964527535.1 uncultured Bacteroidales bacterium | reverse complement strand
TGATGGCAAATGTTTCAATTGTGATTCGGATGATGATGAATACATGTTAGACTTTGAGGTAGAGGCGGGAGAAGAACTTATTGGAGACCCTGTAAAAAGATTAAATGATCATTTGGTCATATTTAAAAAATTTCTCAATTACCCTAAAATTGAAGAAGTGACAAAATTTGAATTTCAAAAATTAACTGTAAAAATCATTTGACAATGATGTTTATAAAAAAAATACCATCCATTGCCATTGTATTATTAGTAATATTGGGCATTACCCAGCATGAATTGTACAGTCAAACCACTTATGGAGATACGTTGTGTTCGATTACAATCTCTGCCGATCAAACAGAAATATGTGAAGGAGATTGTGTTGATTTATCTGCCGTTGGTGAATGTCCAAACAATCTGATGTTGAATGATTTTGAAGATGGTAATTTAGGCCCCGGTTGGGCAGCCAATTGTTCTCCCATGTTTAATAATCCATGCGGTGTACCCCCCTCCGGAAGTAATATCTATGCATGGATAGGGGATGCATCTGATTTTCCAAGGGATTTGATTACAGAAGAATTTGAAGTGTCTGATGAATGTGAAATTTGCTTTGATTTAAAATTTTCCGTTCAGACAGGAAACACCAGTGATGCTCCTTGTGAAGGCCCGGATGAAATGGACGAGGGTGTAGAATTACAGTATTCAACAGACGGTGGCAGCACATGGACCAGTATTATTTATTTTTGCCCTGATGGAAATTTATATTCATATAATCAATGGGTAGGCGGAAGCACTGGTGGTGGCGGAGGTACTACTACTTTTACATCTTGGGATAATTACTGTTTTGATGTGCCAGCAGGTGCAACAGGTTCTAATACCAGATTCCGCTGGCATCAGGAGCAGGTTACAAACAATGATTATGACCATTGGGGAATAGATAATGTGTTGATAACCTGCCCGTCCCCTGATGAGGAAGTGGCTTGGTATGAAGGATCAAGCACAACACCTTTTGATGATACTTATGACCCCCCATTAGTATGTCCGAATCAAACAACAGATTATACTGTAGATATAGAAGACCCAACCGAACCATCAACAGCGGATTCTGACCAGATTACCATCACTGTGTATCAAGATCCTGGTTTATCAATTGATGCCCTCGATCCTTTTTATTGTACAAATAATGCACCTGTTACCTTAACAGGAAGCCCTGCGGGTGGTACTTTTTCAGGCCCCGGTGTTTCCGGTGGTGAATTTGATCCGAATGCTGTAGGGCCAGGCGGGCCATATACAATTACTTACGAATGGGACCAATATAATTCTGCCGGGACAACGGTATTATGTTCTTACAGTACCAGTACCACCGTATCGGTTTATAATTATCCCACCATAAACGTTGGTAGTAATTCCCCAATTTGTACAGGTGAAGACATTCAACTTACAGAAAGTGGAGGTGATGCGGTTTCATGGTCATGGACCGGGCCTGATGGTTTTTCTTCCAGCCAACAGAATCCTACCATTAGTTCGGCTACAAGCGCCGCAGATGGTACTTATACCGTTGTTATTACCAATGCAGATGGCTGTACAAACACAGCAAGCGTCAACGTTACTGTAAATCTGACACCGGCAATCAACCTTGGTAGTAATGCTCCAATATGTGCAGGACAAGATTTAAACCTGACAGAATCCGGTGGTGATGGTGATTCATGGTCTTGGTCAGGCCCTGATGGATTTTCCTCAAGTCAACAGAACCCAACCATTAGTTCAGCTACCACTGCAGCAAGTGGAACATATACAGTAATAGTTTCAGATGTCAATGGTTGCTCAGATACAGACAATATTTCCGTTAGCGTAAATCCTGTACCTGTTGTAAATGCCGGCAGCAATTCACCAGTATGCCAGGGGCATGATATTAATCTGACTGAAACAGGGGGTGATGCTTCAACCTGGTCATGGTCAGGCCCGCTGGGATTTTCTTCCAGTGAACAAAACCCTGTAATTAACTCCGTTTTAATGTCAGCAGCAGGTGATTATACAGTCACAGCTTCAACCAGCCAAGGATGTTCAGCTACAGAGACTGTGTCAGTCACGGTAAATTCTACACCAACAGTTGATATTGGACCCGAGCAAATAATCTGTGATTATCAGGCACCCGTTACATTGGATGCCGGCCCCGGGTTTGATGGATATATCTGGAGCACAGGCGATGATACACAAACAACCGATGCCTCTACAACCGAGATGTATTCGGTTACCGTTACCAATAGTTATAATTGTACCGCTAGTGATGCCATGCTTTTAACAGTTAATCCGTCTCCAAATCCCGACCTTGGTGGGGATCAGGATATTTGTGATTACGATGGTGCTTCAATAACCCTGGATGCAGGGCCCGGCGATGTTTATCAATGGAATATCCCTGAAAATACCCAAACGGTTACCGTTTCTGAGACAGGAACATACGCTGTGACGGTAACTAATTATTTTGGTTGTACTGCTGCTGATAGTATGGAATTGGTAATTGATGAATTGCCCGATCCCGATTTAGGGCACGATACAGTATTGTGTGAGTATAATGCTCCAATAGTACTTGATCCCGGTACTGATCCAGCTTTCATATATGAGTGGTCAGACAACTCCAATTCAGATGTTTTGGAAGTTTCTGAAACAGGAACCTATGCTGTGACCGTAACCGAAGGGATTTGTTCTGCGGAAGATGAAATTGAGGTAGTTGTTAATCCTGTTCCTGATGTAGATTTAGGTGAGGATCAATGGGTCTGCGAAACTGATGGTCCATTTACTTTAGATGCAGGGCCGGGAATGGCCAGTTATAACTGGAGTACCGAAAATAATTCGCAAATACAAAATTTGATGGAAACAGATACATATAGCGTTACGGTAACAAATCAATATGGATGTACTTGTGCTGATAGCATGTATTTTCATATTGACACCATGCCCTTATCCGGGATTTTTCATGATACGCATTACTGTATTGACCATGAACCATTTATCCTTGAAGCTGCCTCAGAAGGTGGTACATGGGAAGGGACCGGTATTGCTGACCATAACACAGGGTTATTTGTCCCACAAGTGGTCGGCGATAACTCAACACAAATTGTTTATACCGTAACTAACGGAGAGTGTACTGCTGTTTCTGAAACCAATATTCATGTTCATGCACTGCCGGATATTAACGTAATTAATGTTGTAGATGTGAAATGTTATGGTGATGCAACAGGCGAAATTCAAGTGGCTGCTCCCGGTACCACATCTCCTGAATTTTATTGGAATAACAATGAACTAACCGGTGCCCACATTAAACAACTGGAAGCAGGGGTATATGATTTGGACGTTGTTGATGTATATTCATGCAGATCGGATACAACACTTGTTGTTTCACAGCCTTCTGAAATGTTGGTTGATTATGAATATGAAAATCCATCATGCCTGGGTTACAACGATGGTTATATTGAACTTATGGTTGTTGGTGGTGTTGAACCCTATCTTTATTCCTGGGAAATGGGAGAATCTTATTCCCCGTACTTTGGCCGTTTATATGAAGGGGAATATAATTTTAAGATTGTTGATGATCACGGATGTAAAGAAAATGTTTCTATAGATTTAATAGATACGCCCATTGAATGCATCAGGATACCAAATGCATTTACCCCAAATGGAGATGCTACAAATGATACATGGATAATCGAAAATCTGGAAATTTATAATAATTACCAGATCCGGGTGTTTAATCGATGGGGACAGTTATTGTATTTTGGTGAAACAGGTGATGAACCATGGGATGGTACAACTTTAAAGGGGAGGAAAGTGCCTGCAGGTTCTTATGTTTATGTCATTAAGCTTGATGGTGGACGGGAACAACATACAGGAACTGTTACCGTAGTTTATTAACCACAAGAATTATTTGGTAATTTGTAACCTATAATTTTTTATCTTCACAAATTATACAATTGAGCATATGTCGGTATAAGCCAATGATTTAGTTCTTTGGGTGTCATTGCATGTGGAGTTTTTCCCACACCCTGAAAAATACAGGTTATTAAGCTGCAACAAAAATTGATTGTATCTTTTCCTGAATTTTTATGTCCAGATAAAAATCACTATTTTAGGCAACTGAATTGTAGAAATAACGTCTGATTAACAGATATGAATCAATAGGCATGTCATTATGAAAAAACAAGCTATTCTATATGGTATTATTTTATGCTTGATAACAGCGTTTAATAGTGCAACAGCCCAGTCTTCGGATAATAATTCCGAGGTATTATCAACCGATCCTCACAACCCTGAGTTCATTATGCCTTCAGATGATCTGGTGTTTAATGAATACACCCTATTCCCCAATGAAAACATTGAATTACCCGTGGAGGATGCTCTGAGGATGTATTATCCCCAAAATTATTACGCTCAGTTTAACATGCCCTCAAATCATGATATCCATGTGTTCATTAAATATGCTCAGCAGGAAGATTTAACAGCAGGATTGGCAGCGTATGCCTTTAACGGGGAAGAATATAATATGATTAAACAGACGCATGTGCCTCAATCCCCCGGAATGTTTCGTATCAGACAAACAGATTTTCAAGCTGGTGATATGGTTACGCTGCGCTTATGGTTTTCAGATGACATGACTAATGAAAACGTAGAAATTGCCGTTAGAAGGCAAGAATCATCAGGCATGCCAAAACTTATATCTGTGGATCAATCTACATATACACCACAAGAGCTTGTACAAGATGTACTCATATCCGGTTGCCTTCAGGCTGAAAATGTTGCTTACACCGGTGATCCCATAAGCATCGGTTATTTTACAGGCGATATCGGCTCTTCAGGTTTTGATGAAGGCATTGTTATGTGCTCAGGTGATGCCTCGGAAGCTGCCGGTCCGGATGATGCAACGAGTGAAGGCAGTTCAACTTCAGGTGGTTCTGATCCGGACCTTGAAGCCTTAATCCCCGGTTTTACGGTCAACGATGCTGCTGTGCTGGAATTTGATTTTATTCCGGCCAGTGATACACTTAAATTTGAGTATATATTTGGTTCTGAGGAATTTCCGGAGTTTGCCAATTCCAGTTTTAATGATGCTTTTGGTTTTTTCCTTTCAGGCCCCGGGATAAACGGGCCCTATTCCAACAATGCCATTAACATCGCTTTGTTGCCCAATGGACAGCCTGTTACCATTGATAATGTTTTTAACAGTGGTATTTATTATGTGGGATCTACATCCGGTAGTGGGGGCGAAGGCCTCGCATACAATAACGATATTGAATACGATGGTGCTACCATACCTCTCATTGCTGAGGCCCAAGTGCAAATGTGTGAAACTTACCACATCAAACTTGCCATTGGCGATGCCGGAGATTCATCATATGATTCCGGGGTGTTTTTCAAAGCCGGCAGTTTTACATCCGGTATGGTTTATACGGTAAGTTCATTTAATCCCTGGTACTCCACAGATGAGATGTACGAAGGATGTCAAACTCTAGTCATTTTTAACAGAACAGATACTGCAGATATTGATGATCAGATACTTATTCCTTTGAATGTGACAGGGGATGCCGATCTGTACGATGATTATTCTGAAATACCTGATACCGCTGTTATTCCTCCAAATGTTATGGCTGATACTTTGGTAATAGAAGCGTTTACCGATGGTATTGCTGATGGTGGTGAAGAGATTATTTTAAGCTATGAAGATGGTTGCCCCTGTGATTCAGAAGAGAATCAGCTTATTATTACTATACTGGATGAACTTGAACCGGTATATGACATTGATAATTCCGGTCCAATATGCCTTGGCGATACAGGCACGCTGATTTTTGATCTGGATGATACCTCCATTGATACCACTCTGATTGACTGGGAATGGATTGTGGATGGAACCACAGGTTATACCACAGAGGTTTCCCCCACGACCACTACAACATATCAATTGGCCGTAAATTACCCGTGCTTTAACGATACCATTGAAACAACGCTTGAAGTGGTTCCCCCGCCGGATGTTAATCTGGGGCCGGATTATACCAATGCTGGTAATACAGCTGATCTTGGAGCGAACCCGGCAGGCAGCAACACCGGATACTGGACGGTAATAAGCGGCCCTGGCAACGCTGCTATTGATGATTCTACAGCAGCCAATACTTCCGTAACGGTTGACTCCCTGGGAACTTATGAATTTGTTTGGACGGAAATAAGCTTACCTCCGGATTGTTTGGATTCCGATACGGTAGCGGTAGAGTTTTTCCATGTGCCAACACCGGATTTTGAAATTAACCCCGTGGAATGTTGTTATGGAGATACCATCGTAGTTACATACACAGGCAATGGATATGATTGGGCTGTTTATACCTGGGATTTTGATGGAGCTACTGTGATCAGTGGTGATCACAATGGCCCGTATGAATTGGTATATGATGAAGGAGGAACATATCATATAAGCCTTGAAGTGGATGAATTAGGCTATATAGTTGATACAACCATCAGTTACCTGTATCCCCCACTGCTGGAGTATGACCTTGAAGTCAATGATGACCCATGTTATGAATCTTGCAATGGAAGCGCCTCAATTGATGTTGAAGGTGGTGTGCCACCCTATGATTACAGTTGGGGGCCTTTTACCGAATTGAATAACCTATGCGAAGGTGATTATGGCATTACCGTAACCGACGATTATGGTTGTACCGCCGGACAACAATATACCATTGATCAACCAACAGAGCTTGTTTATGACACAGCTTATCAGCATGTGGATTGTTATGGAAGTTATACCGGCATGGTTGAAATTATGCCTTCCGGTGGAGTTCAGCCTTATACATATGTATGGTCAAATGGTGCAAATTCAAATCAATTAAATGATATACCTGTCGGAGAATATGATGTTACTGTAACAGATGCAAATGGATGTATCGTGTCTGAAAGTTTTACCATCACAGAGCCTGATGAATTGCTGGTGTCTTTTAATAATGACATGGAAATTTGTGAAGGACAGGTAGTTAACCTGATTGCTACTCCCATTGGAGGAACACCCCCTTATACAATTTACTGGAACGATGGCAGTGGTTATACAACAGGCCCCACAAGCCAATCCGTATCCCCCGATACCACTACAACATACAGTGTTTATGTGGTAGATGCTCATGATTGCGTTTCGCCTGTTCAGAGCATGGAACTTACCGTAAGCCCTTATATGACCCTGGATCTTGATCTTATTCACAATACCTGTTATAATTCCTGTGATGGAAAAGCTGTGTTGACAGTTCATGGTGGTATTGAGCCTTTTGATTACAGTTGGGGATCCAATTCGCGTGTTTATACCGATTTGTGTTCTGGCTTATATGATGTAACCGTTGTAGATCAAATTGGATGTACCGCTGATACTGTATTCTTTATTGATCAGCCTGATTCATTAAGGTATCAGATGTTTTCTGAAGCTGCTACGTGTGCAGGCCTTGCTGATGGACAGGCTTGGGTAGAAGTAACAGGCGGTACACCTCCTTACAATTATGAATGGTCAACAGGTGAAACGAATGATTCAATCGTTGCTGAAGGTGGTGTTCATTCCGTTACCATGACGGATGCACATGGTTGCAGGCATGTTGCACAAATTACAATTGATGCCCCGCAGGCTGTTTCAGTGTATCCGGGATCAGACCCAACCATTTGTATTGGCAGTTCAGCCACAATTTCTGCTGATGTTATGGGAGGAACAGACCCGTATAATTATACCTGGATGAGCGAAGATTCTACCTTCGGATTTGATCATATTTTTACGGTTAATCCGGTTGAAACCTCTGATTATTATTTGACAGTGACTGATGCTAATGGTTGTACGGGGCAGACAAGCATGACTGTTAATGTCCATCCTCCGTTAAGCATTGATAATATCTATCCGCATAAAGATACAGTGTGTGAAAATTTACCGCTTAGAATTAATGTGGAAGCCAGCGGAGGTAACGGTGGCCCTTACACCATTACATTGCAAAATGGAGAAATTGTTCCCTCCGATTTTACTGTTTATCCGGAGGAATCTCAATGGTGGTATCTGACATTGAGTGATGAATGTGGAACACCCCGCGTATCAGATTCCATTTATGTGCCCGTGTGGGAAACACCACCCAACGATTTTGTATCGGATGTGATAAAAGGATGCCCACCTCTTATTGTGCAATTTAGTGAGCTAAACCCCAATAACGGTTACTCTTACAGATGGAACTATGGTGATCAGGGCTTTGGTTTCGTAAAAAATCCCCTGCATATGTATGAAAATTCCGGATTTTATGATGTTACTCTCACCGTTACAGACCAACATGGTTGTAAAAATACAAGAACCCAGGAAGGTATGATTCAGGTTTTTCCTAAACCGAAAGCGGATTTTTATCCCGATCCTAAAGAAGTAAGCATTCTTGATCCGGATATCACGTTTGTTGCTTCGTATGAAAATGTAGATTCTTTGTTTTGGTTCTTTGGTGACGGAGATTCATCAACCTGGAGCCCGAACAGGCCAACACACGTGTATAAAGATGTGGGGGAATACGAGGTGATGCTTGTGGTTGAAAACTTCTATGGCTGTCGTGATACAATTGTAAAATATGTGAATGTATCCGACCATTTTAGTTTTTATGCTCCTGAAGCATTTACACCCAATGGGGATGGTGTTAACGATTGTTTCAGGATATGTGGTAATGGTATAGACCCAAATGAATTCTATCTTGTGGTGCATGACAGATGGGGGGAAATCGTATTTGAAACCGAAAAGTATAATCCTGAGAAATCATGTTATGCCTGTGGGGAAGGTGCCTGGGATGGAACCTTTAACGGCGACAGAATGCAAGGGGATGAATTAATACACGGTGGAATGTTTACATGGTACACCAAATTTAAAGACAGCTACGGCAATTACCATGAGTATACTGGTTTCATCAGGCTTAGGAGATAAAATATGGTACGTGAAAGAAAAATCATCTATTGATATGCGAATGAGAGTCCCATATTTGATATGTTTATTAGCCGTATTAGTGTTTTCTTCTTCCATTGGTTTTAGCACCAATACAACCGACACGAAATCTCCTCCAGATTATCATAGAAACGATGAGATTATGTTGGAAATCAATATAATTTACACGGAGTATGTGTGTTATGGCGGAACAGGTATGGTACGGGTATTTATTCAGCAGGGGACCCCTCCATACAGTTTTCAGTGGAATACGGGAGATACTTCCCAGGACCTGATGGATGTGCCGGCTGGCACTTATACAGTAACGGTAACAGACGGACTTGGAGATGTTGTGTCCAATACTGTCACCATTCAGGAACTTCCCGACCTGGATTCTGTTTTTAATATGGATGTTACGCATGTAGCTTGTAATGGAGAAGCCTCTGGTGAAATTAATACCAGTTTTGATACCATAACAGGGCCTTATAATTATTTCTGGAGCCACGGGGCAGCAAGTGCCTCGGTGAATAACCTAACAGCCGATACATATTCGGTTACCATTACGGATGCTCATGGTTGTGAAATGGATACAACAGTACAAATTACAGAGCCGGACACAATATTAACCAACGTTTCAACAGCACCTGCATCATGTTATGGGTATATGGATGGTATGGCCTGGGTGGAGGTTACCGGTGGTGTCCCTGTTGACACCACACCACAGGGGTTTGTGTATGATTACCACTGGCCTGATCCCACCGTTGATGATGATACATTGATTTATTACGGAGGCACATATTACCTTACGGTTAGTGATGCCAATGGGTGTTCGGTTACAAAATTGTTTACCATAGATCAACCTTCTCAAATATTGGCGCTGCCAGCTGGTAATCCCAGCATTTGCATCGGTGGTCAAACCACCCTTACATCACAGGTAACCGGAGGCGACCCCCCTTATACTTACAATTGGATCAACGCATCAACCCATGATACAACCTATTCATCCAGTGTAACGGTTTCTCCGGATCAGACAACATCGTATTATTTTAAGGCAACTGATCAGAATGGCTGTACATCCAATGTTGTCTGGTCAACAGTTAATGTGTATCCTGAACTGAAATTAACTTCTCTTGTTACCAGCGCAGACAGTATTTGCACCGGCGAACCACTTGTAGTTGATCTGGAAATTGAAGGCGGAAACGGAGGCCCTTATGAAGTGAAACTGCTAAACTCAGGGAATATAGTTTCTTCTCCGTTTACTGTGTATCCCGATCAAAGTACCGAATACACAATAAGAATTTCAGACCCGTGTACAACCCCATCAATAGAAGCATCTTTTAGTGTCACCCTTATGCCGTTGCCCCCGGCTGCTTTTATCGTGGATAAGCATAAGTCATGCCCGGAAGAAAAATATAATTTTACTGAAATGTCTGAAGATCTGGGGCAATCCTATTACTGGGATTTTGGCGATGATGAATTTTCTTATGAAAAATCACCATCTCATATATATGCTGAGCCTGGTATTTACAATGTTACTATGACAGCTAAAACGCCTTTTGGCTGTGAAAAATCTGTGACAAAAGAAAGTTTAATAAGGATTTATCCCAATCCGGACGCTGAGTTTTATGCGAACAGGCAAAATGTTTCCATATTGGAACCAAATGTGCAGTTTTTTAACATTTCAACCAATGCAGATAGTATTTACTGGTATTACGGCGATGGGGATTCATCATTGAATAGCGTGCAAAACCCTTGGCATACCTATTCTGCTGTTGGATACTATAACGTCATGATGCGGGCTGAGAATGTGTATGGTTGTGTGGATTCAACATTCAAAAAAATACGTGTCCAAAACGAAAATACGTTTCATGCACCGGAAGCTTTTACACCTGATAACGATGGTGAAAATGATTGCTTCAGGGTATGTGGCCATGGTATAGATGTAAACAATTTTGAGTTTTATATCTATGACAGACATGGTTCCGTTATGTATCAAACAACACATTTTGAAAATGATATTCCTTGTGATCAATGTGGCGAAGGTTCGTGGGATGGTACCTATAACGGGAATTTGGAAAAAGGGGATAAGTTGTGTAAATCAGGATTGTATTATTGGTATTGCAGATACACCGATTTTGCGGGAGTGGAGCGTGCTCATGACGGGAAAGTAGTCCTTGCCAGGTAAAGTTTTGGGGATGGTTTATTTCTCAAGATCATCTATAGGTTTTCGGACAGGCCTTTTTCCATAAAACAGATCGTCTAAAACAACGGCAGCATTCCTGAAAATAAAATTATGCCGTATGCCTGCCCTGATGATTTTATGCAGATAATTGTTTTCCCTGCTATATGGGCATACGGAAATGCAACGAGCGCAGTCTGTCCCTGCATACTGCCAGAAAGAATAACATGCTTCCTGATCAATCTTCCACCTTCTTACCCCGGAGATTTTTTTCCTGTCTGATTTTGAACGGATTTTACTTACACAACCTCCTGGCTATCAACCATAAGCTTCATATTTTTTAACAAATGTAGCAACTAATCCATAATTTTTATCAACAATTAA
>CAZGPW010000252.1:0-14108 GCA_964527535.1 uncultured Bacteroidales bacterium | reverse complement strand
GCGTGCTGCTGTAAACCTTCTGGTTGCCAGTATTCTTATTGCAATTGGAACCTCATTTAAGCTACCATTGTCAACCACTTATGTTACTTTTATGGTGGCGATGGGAACATCCCTCTCAGACCGTGCATGGGGCAGGGAAAGCGCTGTTTATAGAATCACTGGTGTCTTATCGGTGATTGCAGGCTGGTTTATCACTGCATTTTCTGCTTTTACCGTGGCTTTTATCGTAGTTATAATTTTAAATTTCGGTGGATTTGTGGCCGTGATTCTTATCTCTTTGCTTGCAGCTTTTCTGATATACAAAACCTTTAAAGCACAAAAAACAAAAGATTCCGAAGAGGCAAAAAAAGTAGCTATTTATAAAGGTGAACGTACATTTGTTGAAACCTGCCGTGACAATGTAAGTTTTAATTTGTCGGATATGCTGGATGCTTACAAAGTGAACATGAAGGCACTAATGGCATATGACAGAAAAACGCTCAAGAAAAACATGAAACGGATTGAAAAAATAAGCAGTGAAAGCAAAAACCTTAAGGATAAACTTTACAAAACTATACAGAAACTGGAAGAGGAGGAAGAAAACTGCAGTATGTATTATGTGCAGGTGCTGGATTACCTAAGGGAAGCCTCTCATAGTTTATCCTATATCGGACAACCGTCGCTGATGCATGTTGAAAACAAACACAAAGAATTATCGAAAGCCCAGATTAAAGATTTGGAAAAACTAATACAGGCATACCGGCCAATTCATGAGGCAGCACGTGAAATAATTATGAAAGGAAGTTTTGAAGCCGTTGATCATGTGAAAGAACAATTGGATTACTTATCGGATGTCATAGAAAAAATCAAAAAAGACCAGCTTAAACGCATCAAAAAGAAAAAAGACAGTACCAAAGCCAGTGTATTGTTTATTAACCTCCTGCAGGAAAACAAACTCCTTGCTATCAGTGTTGTCAATTTGCTCAAATCATACCGGGATTTCCGGGAATCACAATAAATGTGTAATTGTGAACATGTTATTTATCCAGCCAGACAAATTTACCATGTTGGTTGCGTATTTTTTGTATCTTTAGGCACTTGAAACCTTAAGTTGAACAGTAATGTTGAGTAATGAGAAAACTTAAAAAATATACCCGTAAAATTCTGCTGACCGGTGGTGCCGGTTTTATTGGCAGCGCTACCGCAAAAAAGCTCATTCAGGATAAAGATAATTTTGTGGTGGTCGTTGATAATCTGAGCACTGGCCATATAGATAAGTTACCCAAAAATACCGAGAATTTCAGGTTTGTTAAATGTGACGTAAACAATTACAGGGATATGCTGGAAATAATGCTGGCATACAATTTTGACTTTGTGTTTCATTATGCAGCAGTTGTTGGTGTTAAACGAACACAGAATAATCCAATCAACGTATTAAATGATGTCAAAGGCATCGAAAATATCCTGACCATTTCCAAAAACATTGGTGTAAAACGTATATTTTTTGCATCATCGTCGGAGGTTTATGGCGAACCCGTTGAAATTCCGCAAAACGTTTATACAACCCCTTTGAATTCAAGGCTGCCTTATGCGATCGTTAAAAACCTGGGAGAAGCGTACCTGAAATCCTTTCAAAAAGAATTTGGCATGGAATATACCATATTCAGGTTTTTCAACACCTATGGCCCCATGCAAACCAAAGATTTTGTCATTACACGGTTTATAAAAATGGCTTTACAAAATAAAGACATTACCATTTATGGCGATGGCAATCAAACCAGAACCTTTTGTTATATTGATGATAATGTGGATGCCTGTGTCAGAATAGCCTACGATAACCTCTTTGTCAATGATGTTATCAACATTGGCCAATCGGCGGAAACACGCATCAAAGATTTGGCTAAACTTATCATTGATCTGACCGGGTCCTCATCCAAACTGGTGTATTTACCTCCCCTTGAGGAAGGGGATATGCAACGGCGATGCCCCGACAATACCATGATGCAAGAAGTGTTGGACAGGGATCTGATCAGCCTTAAAAAAGGCCTTAAAAAAATCCTTGATGAAGGACTATTTGAACTGGAACATTAAATCAGGATGACAGATATAACTACATTGCAAAGACTGGTTGAAGATTCATTACAAAATATGTGTTTCGACCGTCAACCGGATAAGCTTTACAAACCTGTTTCTTATAGCATTGCTGCGGGAGGAAAAAGGTTGAGGCCTGTGTTAGTCCTTATGGCTTATGAATTATATTGCAATGATATTGACAAAGCTTTAAAACCTGCCATTGGCGTCGAAATGTTTCATAATTTTACCTTACTCCATGATGACATTATGGATAAATCAGATACCCGCAGGGGAAAACCAACTGTGCAGGCCAAATGGAATCCCAACGTTGCATTGTTGTCCGGTGATGCCATGTCAATCATTTCAACCGATCTTATTAACGAAGCGCCGCGCAATCAAAACAAGGTGACAAAAGCATTTACACGTGCTGCTTTAGATGTGTGTGAAGGACAACAATACGACATGGACTTTGAATTACAAAAAGGCGTTGCTGAAGATGATTATTTAAAAATGATAAAACTGAAAACAGCTTCACTCATTGCTGTAAGCCTTAAAATTGGCGGATTGATGGCTAATGCCCCGGTTAAAGATGTGGAAAATCTGTATAACCTGGGGATATCCATGGGTTTAGGGTTCCAGTTGCAGGATGATTGGCTTGACTGTTATGGCGATCAGCATAAATTTGGCAAACCAATAGGGAAAGACATCATCAACGGGAAAAAAACCTACCTGTGGATTCTGGCTAATCAGCTTGCCGGCAAAAAAGAAAAAACGGCATTGAATAGTGTAATGGAAAACAATAAAATCAGCCAAAAGAAAAAAATTCACGATGTGCTTTCATTATATGATCAATTGAATATATCAAAACTCACCTTGCAAAAGATTAATACGTATTTCATTGAAGCTGCAAACCTGATTGACAAATTGGTTGTGGCTACAGAAAGAAAATCTGAGTTAAAAAAATTCCTTAGCCAGTTGAATAAAAGAGATTATTAATGAAGTCATGCCTCATCAATTTGTGCATGGTTATTTTGGGAATGTTTTTTTACGAGAAAATTGCTTTCATTTTCTCAGATTATTTTTACATTTGTGATGTTGTGTAATTTATTTTAAAAAAAGAAAAATGGCGAATAAACTTACAGGTGAAATTGTTCAGATCATAGGCCCTGTTGTGGATGTTATGTTTGACAATAAAGAGGATAAACTTCCCAACATCTATGATTCACTTGAAATAGAGCGTGATAACGGTGATGTCCTTGTGCTGGAGTGTCAGCAGCATATAGGCGAAAGTACCGTGCGTGCCATTGCTATGGACTCAACTGATGGCCTTTACAGGGGGGTGAAAGTTACAACCGATGGCAATCCCATCAAAATGCCTCATGGCGACCAGGTCAAAGGACGTCTGATGAATGTGGTGGGAAAAAGCATTGATGGCATGAAATCCCTGGACAATACTGATGGACATCCCATCCATATTGATTCTCCCGGATTTGATGAGCTTTCTACTTCCACAGAAGTTTTCTATACCGGAATTAAAGTTATTGACCTCATTGAACCTTATGCCAAAGGTGGAAAAATTGGTTTGTTTGGCGGTGCCGGTGTTGGAAAAACCGTTTTGCTGCAGGAGCTTATCAACAACATTGCCATAGGGTATGAAGGCTTGTCAGTTTTTGCAGGAGTGGGAGAAAGAACACGCGAAGGCAATGACCTCTTGCGTGAAATGATTGAAGCCGATATTGTTAAATATGGAGATAAATTTAATAAATCCCTGGAAAAAGGAGGATGGGACCTGTCAGAAGTGGATTATGAAAAATTGAAGGATTCAAAACTGGCAATGGTATTCGGTCAGATGAATGAACCTCCCGGGGCACGTGCCCGCGTTGCCCTTTCTGGTTTAACAATAGCCGAATCATTCCGCAAAGGCGACGCAGAAGACAGCCAAGGTAAAGATATCCTGTTTTTTGTGGATAATATATTCCGCTTTACACAAGCCGGGTCTGAAGTGTCATCCTTACTTGGACGTATGCCCTCTGCTGTAGGATACCAGCCTACCCTGGCATCAGAAATGGGCGAATTGCAGGAACGGATTACATCCACAAAACACGGGTCAATTACCTCTGTTCAGGCTATTTATGTGCCTGCTGATGACCTTACCGACCCTGCGCCCGCAACTACCTTTTCACACCTCGATGCAACAACCGTGCTTAGCCGTAAGATTTCAGAGCTTGGTATTTATCCTGCTGTTGATCCGCTTGATTCCTCTTCACGCATCCTCACCTCTGAAATTGTCGGGGATGAACATTATGATACCGCACAGGAGGTAATTCAAATCCTGCAACGAAACAAAGAACTGCAGGATATCATCGCCATACTGGGAATGGAAGAACTCTCTGAGGAGGATAAGCTTACCGTACATCGTGCCAGGAGAATCCAGCGTTTCCTTTCTCAACCTTTCCATGTTGCTGAAGCGTTTACCGGTATCCCCGGAGAATTTGTGAAAATTGAAGATACAATAAAAGGGTTTAAAATGATCCTCAACGGAGAAGTCGATAAATATCCCGAAGCGGCTTTTCTCCTTGTAGGGACCATTGAACAGGCAATTGAAAAAGGTGAAAAAATGCTTGAAGAAAACAAATAATCACTATGTTACTCGAAATCATAACTCCGGAAAAATCAATATTCAAAGGCGAAGTGAAAATGGTACAGGTACCAGGCTCCAAATCACCTTTTCAGATGCTGCACAATCACGCTCCCATTATTTCTACACTTGAAAAAGGCAAAGTACGGATAGTGAAAACCAACGATAAAGAAGAATTTTTCGAGGTAACCAGTGGTGTCATCGAAAACCACCACAACAACATTAAAATATTGATTGAGCAGTAAGCAAAGTCGCTTCTTTGATGTGTTTTTTGGCTTGAAATCCAATGTTCTTTTGGTTTTATTTACACAATCCGGACTTCTTTGTTAGTTAAATAAATACCATCAGTTATAATAGACTACACCGCAGGTATAAATCTAATTGTTTGTCTTTTAAATATTTCTATATTGCAAGCCAACAAAATATCATTGTCATGAAAAAATTATTAATTGTTACCGGAATGCTATGTCTTTTTATGATGGCAACTGCACAAACAAAAGAACCAAGAAGCGTTAAACTGAAAAACCACGAAAACTCTAAGAACGTCAGGTCTGAATGGGCAATGGCATCAGGATTTACTACCATCACCGATATTAATGGTGTGGATCACAACATTCAATCCGACCTTGATGCAGGAAAATATGTCATCGTGGATGTTTCTGCCACATGGTGCGGGCCTTGCTGGAGCCTTCATCAATCCGGTGTATTTGAAGACCTTTGGAATGATTATGGCCCGGATGGCACTGATGAATTGATGATGTACTGGATTGAAACTGATGGAAGTACGACCATTGATGATATTGAAGGTAATACATCAGCCAGCCAGGGAGATTTTACCAATGGAGGTGATTTCCCCGTTCCTATCATCAACGATGGCAGTGCTGCCAGTCCATTCAGCGAATTATACACCGGTTACGTTCCGGAAGTGTATATGGTATGTCCTTCAGGAAGCTATAAGATCATAACCGAAGAGGCCTGGGATGGAGCTACCCAGGTGTACAATACAATCAATTCATGCCCCGATGAAAACAATGATATGGAAGTTGCCGGGATAAGTTATACCAGTGGATCCGGCTGTACTATGGGTGACAGTGAATCCATCAGTGTTGATGTTACAAATATTGGCCTGGATAACGTTACAGGCCTTGAAGTATCCTATGCAATTGACGGCGGAACACCTGTGACCGAAAATATTCCTGACGCCATTGAACCAATGGAGACAGTCAATTACACATTTACCCAAACAGCTGATTTTTCACAATTGGGAACCTATGAAGTTGTTGCCTCGGTAAATTGGCCTGAAGATAACAATGCCTCCAACAACGACAAATCAGCATACATTGTCTCTGGCGATGCCCAACTCAATCTGGATCTTGTTTTCGATAATTATTCCA
The DNA here is from genome assembly GCA_964527535.1 of uncultured Bacteroidales bacterium. GTDB lineage: Bacteria > Bacteroidota > Bacteroidia > Bacteroidales > ML635J-15 > JAQIBY01. The sequence goes on along the minus strand of CAZGPW010000252.1, from coordinate 8,024 downwards.
GTGAAACGAGTTGGGACCTTGTGGATGATCTCACCGGCAATACCATTGCAGAATCCCCGGATTATACTGATGCAGGTGCTGGTATTTCTGAAAGTTTTTGCCTGATTAGTACGCATTGCTACACTTTTACTATCTATGATCAATATGGCGATGGCATTTGCTGCACGTATGGCAATGGTTCTTACACGCTTACCCTTGATGGCACTGAAATCGCAACGGGTGGCAATTTTAATTATTCCGAAGCCACTTCCATTGATGCACAACCTGATGTGGACTTAAGTGATATCACGGTTTGTACAGGTGAGGAAATAACCTGGGATACCACTGGTAATGGTGATTATTCACATGTTCCGGGAGATATTGATAACAGCACCGTCGGAGAAACAACCGTAACATATTTAATCAACGATGGAACCTCTTGTGAAGTGTCAACATCTTTTGTTGTTTCTGTTGTGGATGCTACCATTGACATCTCGGCTGATGATATTTCCATTTGTCAGGGTGAAGAGATTGTTTTCCCGGATGGAAACGGCACATTTGATCCCACGGAAGTGGATAATACCGTACCTGGAACCACTACGGTAACCTATCAAATCAACACAGGCATGTCTTGTGAAAATTCAACCTCTTTTGATGTCATCGTTAATCCACTTCCCACAGTGGATATCGCATGTGAGGATCAGGAATATTGCATCAACGATGAAATTTCATTGCCATCAGGTTCAGGGACATTTGATCCGTCAACTGTGGATAACAGCGTGGGAGGAACCACTTCCGTAAGTTATACCACAGCGGCGTCTGCTGAAGGCTGTGTGAACACATGCGATTTTAATGTCACGGTATATGATAACATCATGGATATCACCCCTGAAGACATCACGGTATGCCAGGGCGAAACAATTGAATTTCCTTCTGGAAACGGGGTCTTCGATCCTGCAACAGTGGACAATTCGACGCCCGGATCAACAACAGTAACTTATTACCTGGCTCAGGATACTGACTGTGAAAATTCAACTTCTTTTGATGTTATCGTGCTGGAAACGCCTGATGCTTTGGTTCAGCTTAGTGATGATTTTGTATTGTCAACAACAGCCGATGTTGATCTGCAATGGTATTTTGACGATGAGCCGATTGACGGCGCCACGGATTCAACATACACATGTACCGAGAACGGGGATTACTATCTCGTTGTTACAGCTGATAACGGCTGTTCAACACAATCTGATCAAATTACTGTCCAGGGGCTCAATATTGATGACCCGGGAGTGATCAACTTCGGTATTTATCCCAACCCGGCTGACAATAATATCTTTGTTGAATTGCCTGTACATTCAGCGCAGCTTAGTGTTTACGATATTACCGGCAAAAAAGTGTTGAGTAAAAAAGACTTTACAGGTGGTATGGTTGATATCGCCGGATTATATGCCGGAGTCTATTTCGTTGAAGTAAATGCCGGCGGCGTATTTGGAATGAAAAAACTGATTGTGAAATAATTTAAGGTATTCAATTGTTATCTTATACCAAGTTGCCTCTTCCCCACCAGTTGCCTGGATAGAGAGACTATATTAATTGAGAAAGCGCGTAGTGATAAGCCCCAATAACCACCGCCTGAGATGTTCCCAAAGCTGATTTCATAATACCTGCACGGGGATTATGGTTATACCGGTACAATGGTTCGTCTTTTCCGGGTAAAGCCACTTTTTTTTCATCACCGGATGCAAAAGCCTTGAAATTATCATGCTTTTCAAGGTCATATACCTGATGTGTCAGGCGTGGAATGTGCCTGCCTTCCGGGGTTATGAATTCAGAATTTAATTGTTGGATCAAGGCAGGTATGAACAAATCCCAGGCTTTGGCAATACCACCTCCGATCACCACATTGGTATCGTACAAACTGATAAGCGTGGCAATGCTTTCCCCAAGGTTGTAGCCAAAAATCCGGTATGCCTCCAAAGCTGCTTGTTGTTTTTTTCCATTGCCCTGAACTGCCAGTTCGTAAATTTCTTTTGGTGTACGTTTTGCTTTTTCGCCGCTGAGTTTCCGGTAGGATCGTTGTATTCCCCGGATACTGACAGATTCTTCGATATTGGCTTCAGGGTATTCGGGATTTCGCATCAGCCATATTTCGCTGGGCATGGAATTATCGCCGCGCAACAAATGCCCCTCATTCACCACCCCGAGTCCAAAACCTGTTCCCAGAGTTAATCCCACTAAGTTACGATACATTTTCCGGCTTCCTGCAGATTTTAGTTTTTGGTTCAATTCCGGCAAACAACCTCTTATTGCTTCTCCATAAGCAAACAGGTCTGCATCGTTGTTGATGAATACCGGCACCTTAAATTTTTCTTCCAGCATAGGGCCAAGGGCCACCCCACCCCGATAAGCAGGCAGGTTACCAAGGTCACCAATAATACCGTTGTCATAATCAGCGGGGCCGGGGAAAGCAAAACTCAATGCGGATACTTGTTCTTTGTGTTGTATAGCCATGGTTTCAAAACCTTCAACAATGGTTTGCAGGCTTTTATCCAGATTATCAGCATAAGAGGGTTTTTGAATGGGGTCACCGATGATTTTATTGCCTTTCACAGCGTAAAAGACAAAGTTTGTACCACCGGCATCCAGACTGAAAATTAAGGGGTTTTTATGTGTCATGCGTTTCTGGTTTTTAATGCAACAATAAATGAATACAAAATGGCTACTCCCGGAACAACAAAACTTGTGGTCACGTTAGCCATATCAGCCACTTTACCCATAATAAGCGGTAAAACAGCACCACCAATGATAGCGGTAACCATCAAACCTGAAAGTTCATTGGTGTATTCCGGGTTTTTATCCACGGTGATGGAAAAAATCAAAGGAAATACATTGGCAAAACCCAGTCCTGTCAAAACAATGGAAACAATGGCCACAGGTTGTGACCCAATAAACAGCCCGCCAATGCCGAGAAGGGCGATTATCGTTGTTATCATCAAAAACAGCGGGGCTTTGATCCAGTTGAGCATTATGCCTCCCAAAAAGCGTCCTGCCATGATGGACAGAAAAAACAGCCCAACACTGGCAATACCGAGTTTTTCAATGTCAAGGCCGTAATTGTTTTCCAGATAACTGGGTAATTTTGAGGCCATGCTGACTTCCGCTCCCACATACAAAAATATAGCCAACACCATAAGAGCAATACCTGGCTTACGAAGCAGGTTTATACAGGACAGAAATCCGGGGGGAACCTCAGGGATAACTTTTTCCCTGATGGGGATCAGAAAAAGTATGATGGCAGTAATGCCAATGGCTACAGAATAAACAGGAAACAACAATTTCCAGTCCAGTCCCCACCAGGCCGCCGCTGCAGCAGGCAACAAAGCACCCGATAATGAACCAATGGCTTTCACAAACTGTCCAAAGCTCAGATTTCTGGAATATTTACCTTTGGGAGATACGTCCCGCATGATGGGATTGCCGGCAACCTGGAGCAATGTCGCTCCTGCCCCCAACAACAAAATTGACAACAGTAAAATAATAAACAGGCTGAACCCAAAAACCAATGGGATAAGCAACCCCATCAGGGCCACCATCAACCCGGCAACCAGTACCTTTTTTTTGCCCTGCCTGGCCATTACTAAACTGAATGGCACCGACAACAGGCCAAACATCACAAACCCGGATGCCGGAACAAACCCGGCCATAAAATTGCTTAAGCTGTATTCTTCTTTTACCAGATCGGTAAGGGTTCCTGCCACATCACCAAACCCCATGCACAAAAAGGCCAGGAATACCGGAACGGAAGCAAAAGCAGGGTTGATTTTTTGGTGTTCCATGACGTAAGATGTTTAAATTTTGCCTAAAGATAAATAATGTTTTATAATGCGTTTTAAATTTATCAATGTGTTAATAAAGTTGGAAGGCCGAAGTCGGGAGTCAGAAGTCGGAAGTCGGGAGTCAGAAGGCCGAAGTCCGAAGTCCGGAGTAGAGCATACATTATTATTAAATTCCGACTTCTGACTTCCGACTTTATTTTAGTTGTTTATAAACTGCGAAACTTCAGTAAATAATATCTTTCAGAATGGCATCGGAGATAAATAAACCTTCAGGGGTAAAGCTAATAAAATCGCCATGTTGGTGGGCTTTAGCCGTTTTTATCCAGTTTTTCATTTTATATTTCAATAAATCAATATCGAAAGGCTTGAATTTTTGCTCCATGAATTTCAAATTAATACCCTCACGCGTTCTGAGCCGTGTGATCAAATAATCATTGATCTTATCTTTGCGGCTGAGAATTTCTTCTTCATAACATTTTAAGGGATTTTCGATATATGCATTCAGGTCAGGGACATTCCAGCGCCGGATGTTGCCATCATAGGAGTGGGCTGCAGGCCCAAATCCAAGGTAATGAACATCGTCCCAATACGCGGAATTATGACGGCTCTTGAATTCGTTCCGGGCAAAATTCGATATTTCATACCAGGGAAAACCATTCTTTTCCATGATATCATATAAGCTCATGAATTGTGTGTAGGCATCTTCATCTGCAGGCATGGTAAAATCACCCTCATCTAATTTCCTTTTCAGCAGCGTCTCCTTTTCTACGGTAAGCTGGTAGGCCGACAAATGCTGAATCCCGGTATCAAGTATGCTTTGAATGGATTTTTTCCACGCTGCAGTTGACATGCCCGGAAGGTTGTAAATCAAATCTGCGGATATATTCAGGAACCCTGCTTCCCTGGCTTTCTCAATGCTCTGAAGGCTGCTTTTGGCATTGTGCCGGCGGCCCAAAAATTTCAGTACATCATCATCCAGCGATTGTACACCAATGCTTAGCCGGTTGATGCCGGAATCATTCCAAAATTTTGCTTTTTCAGTTGTGATGTCATCGGGATTGGCTTCAAGCGTCACTTCAGCGTCATCAAAAACCGTAAATTTCTGATTAATTGTTTTTAAAATACGTTGAATTGACGTATTTGATAAGATGGAAGGCGTACCTCCGCCGAAATAAATGGTTTTTACCGGTTGATTGTTTGCTTTCGATGTGATTTCCCGGATCAGTGCATTGACAAAAGCTTGTTCTTTGTTGAGCAAAGCCACTGAATAAAAATCACAATACGCACATTTGCGCCGGCAAAACGGGATATGGATATATATGCCTGCCATAGCGCAAAGTTAGGGAAAGATAAATAAGCCTGAAAGGTTTTAAATGAATTATCCCAAGAAAAAAACGATGGAACATATAGCGCAGACTTTTTGCAAAACTTCTATGTTTTTATTACTTTTACCCTTGCATTTTAAACCTATTATGGAAACATTTTAAAACAACATAATTATGGCAAAACGAGCGATCGTAAAATTACCAGGAGACGGCGTTGGCCGTCATGTATTGGAAGCTGCAATCCGCGTGGTTGATGCAGCAGGTTTCGAAGCGGAGTACATTGATGGTGATATCGGCTGGGAATTCTGGAAAACAGAAGGAAATCCTTTACCTGAACGTACCCTGGATTTGATTGAAAAACACAAAATTGCCCTGTTTGGTGCAATTACATCAAAACCAAAAGATGAAGCAGCAGAAGAACTTGCCCCTGAATTGCATGGAAAAGGACTGGTTTATTCATCTCCAATCGTTGGTTTACGCCAGCATTTCGGACTGGATATATGCCAGCGCCCATGCCGTAGCTACAAGGGCAATCCCCTGAATTTTATCCGCAGGGGGCCCGGTGGTATAATTGAAGAACCTCAGGTGAATGCTGTTATTTTCAGGCAAAATACCGAAGGCCTTTACGGTGGTGTAGAATGGTCAAACCCCGATGATCAGGTGTATAACGCACTGATGACACATCCCAAATTCAGGAAAAACTTTGGAAAGACCCCGCGCGAAGAACTTTCAGTTTCTACACGAATTTTTACCAAAAAGGCAACAGAACGTATTTTGCGCGCTGCCTTTGATTACGCAAATGAGTTTGGTTATGATTCCGTTACGGTTTGTGAAAAACCCAACGTTATCCGCGAAACTTCTGGCATGATGTACAAAATGGCAAGGGAAATTCAACAACAGGATTACCCCGGTATCTGGGTAAAAAACACCAACATTGATGCCCAGATGATGTGGATGACTAAAAATCCGGAAGATTACGGGGTGATCGTTGCCGGTAACATGTTTGGTGATATTGTTTCCGATGGATTTGCAGGCCTTATCGGCGGACTTGGATTTGCTTGCTCTGCCCAGATTAACCCTGACAGTGGTATTGGCGTATTTGAACCCACACATGGGTCTGCTCCTAAATATGCTGAATATGAGACATCTATTGTCAATCCAATTGCAATGATTGAATCTGCATGCATGATGCTCGATCACCTGAAAGAATATGATACCGCCAAAAAAATCCGTTCGGCTGTAGCAAAAGTGATCGAAGAGGGGAATGTCCGCACTTATGATATGCTTAAAATGCGTGGTAAACCAGACGTCATTGAAAAAGGCGCTGCCAGCACCGATCAAATGGCAGATGCCATCATTGCAAAATTATAACTCCTCTATCCGTCCCTATACTTCCTAAACACCTGTCAGACGCCCGCTTGACAGGTTTTTTTCTTATTAGCATTCCACACCAACATCCCCGAAAACTTTACCAACTCCTGCATAATAAAATGTGGTTATGCAGAACAACTCATCTTTTGATGGTTTGATGGTCTTTTCACCTTATTTTATCTCCGGGATAAACTTCTTAATCATGAATAAATCAACTTCATTTTGAATAATTCCATATCAGTAGCAATAATTATTACCACACATAATCAAATTGAAACGAAACAAATTTTATTGTATCTTCGTTTCATAACATAAAAGATACGCATGAAAGCTTCATACATTATTATTATGGTTTGCCTGTGTTGTTGTAATATACTCACCATGGCACAGGAGCATGATCTGGAAAATCCCGGTTATATCGATGATCAGATCGCTGAAATCAATCGGTATATGACAGATGCTGCTGAATTAACAGACGATACGGCCAAAATTGAAGCCAACGATATGGCTCTGGAGCTGATACGGGATATGATGAATGAACCGGATGCATTTGAATACAACTACGATTCCCTGGAACACATTACCATGATAGAATCAGATGATGACATGGTAAGGATTTTTACATGGAACCTTATGTACAATAACATGCGGCATGATTTCTTTGGTTTTATTCAATTTGAAAATGAGGACGATGAATATTATTTTTATGAACTCAGGGATAAAACAAGCAATGCCCCGGACGCTGATTCCGATTATGAAAGCCCCGATGAATGGTACGGGGCCCTTTATTATGAAATGATTGAGAAAAAACACAGAAATACCCCCGTTTATACCTTGCTGGGTTGGAAAGGACAGGACGCGATGGTGCAGCAAAAAGTCATTGAGACCCTTGAATTCAATCGCCGCGATGAACCCGATTTTGGCGGCAGAAGAATTAAGGTGGTACGCGAAAAAATGGACAGGGCAATTTTCAGGTATTCCAGCCAGGCACAAATGATCCTCAGGTTCAATGAGAAAAATGATATCATCGTATGTGACCATTTGTCGCCCGGCAACCCAAAATTCAAAGGGCAATATGAATATTACGGACCGGATTATTCTTACGATGCGTTTGAATGGAATGGTAAAAGGTGGATTATAAAATCCAACATTGATCCCGAAATTGCCATCAATTATAAAAAGAACAAAAAGGTCAATAAACTGAAAAAACGTAACCCTTCAAAAGATTTTTAAATGGCCAAAGATTACCTGATAGACATATATTTTGTTGATGACGACGATTTATACCTGAATTATTTTCGTAAAAGGTTTCAGCTTGATTTACCTTACAACCTTTACACATACAATTCAGGAAAAAAATTCCTCATGCATTACATTCAGGATTGCAAAAAACGGCGTAATCTAAAAATTGTCATTTTGGATTATCTGCTTAAAAGCGGAGATGAACACAATGCTAAAACGCTAACTGAGTTGTTACCAATAATCAAACATCACAATCCTGATACAGAGGTAATAA
>CAZGPW010000251.1:0-14728 GCA_964527535.1 uncultured Bacteroidales bacterium | reverse complement strand
TTCTCACTATTTCATTCATCTGAAGCCGATATACCCCGGCATTTATGCCGGGGTTATTAAGGCAAAAAGACACTCAGGGCTTTAGCCCTGATAGGCTTTCATTCTGTTGTTGTGCCAGGAAGGTACATTGGAGTATCCCCACAGATTGCAGAATCCCGACAGTTAGCAACTATCTATAATGTTTGCCAGGCAAATTCATATTCGGCCTGATGAATTTCATAACTTACTCTGTATATTCATCAGATGACTATGAGGCAGGACAGAAAGTCATTGGACGAATACATCCACACACTTCATTCTCACTGATGTTATTGAACTTTAAGGCCGGGGTTTAACACTCAATTGACTCAAAACCTCTTTTTAGCAGGGGCTTTCCTGTTATCAAAAAAATCTAACAGAATGATTTTGTTTCCTCTCAATTTGTAAAAAACATTTATTTGTTTCATAATCGTAAAACCCCTTATCCCTTTTTCTTTATGCTCAATGGAACCAATTTGTGGGAATTCTACCAATATATCCAAAAAATCATATACCTTTTTAACAAAGGCTTTGGTTGGTTTTTCTCCCCAATTATCTATAAGGTATTGCAGAATTTCATCAAACTTCCTATCCGCTTTTTTTGACCATTCTATTTCTAAAGCCATTTTTCATGTTTCTTTTTCATCTCGGAATGGTTGATGACATTGTTCGGATTTTTTGTTTCTTCAAGGGTTTGAAGCAATGATTTTTGTTCCTTCAATGATAATCTGCTCCACAATCTACCATCTTTACCGGATGTCCTATTTTTCATTAATTCGTAGAAATTCATCAGTAAACTCTCATTTTCAATGCTATCTATCAAATTATGAAAACTTCTTTTTAATTCTATCGCATTCATTTTTCCTCTTTTTTACAAATTTAATGAATTTTTAAATACACCTGGCATATTTTTATTATGTGTTACAACGGACTGCGGCAAACTTTACCTGGAACCTTGCCCCAAGTTGGGTTATTTAGGCCAGTTCGACGCCGCTCACTGCATCGCTTTCAGGTTTGAGACTTTTTTAGCTTATTGGTGATCGATTCAGCGATAAGTTAACTAAAAAGTGAATCCACAAAGGCTTGCCTGTCGAAAAGTTGCAGGTGGTCTTTGCCCTCTCCCACGCCGATGTATTTCACTGGCACATTAAACTGGTCGGAAATACCGATGACCACACCTCCTTTTGCGGTGCCGTCAAGTTTGGTTACGGCCAGGGCATTGACTTCCGTGACGCTGATAAATTGCTTTGCCTGTTCAAAGGCATTTTGCCCGGTGGAGCCGTCAATGATCAGCAGCACCTCATCAGGCGCATCCGGGATCAGTTTTTTCATGACGCGCTTTACTTTACCGAGTTCATTCATCAGGTTTTTCTTGTTGTGCAAACGGCCTGCCGTATCAATGATCACAACATCTTTTTTATCGCTGATTGCAGAACTCAGTGTATCGTAAGCTACAGAAGCGGGATCGGAGCCCATTTTTTGTTTGATCAGCGGGACATCCACCCTCTCTGCCCATATTTCCAGTTGTTCAATGGCTGCTGCCCTGAAGGTATCTGCAGCGCCAAGCAATACGGATTTCCCGGCTTTTTTGAATTGATGTGCGAGCTTACCGATGGTGGTGGTTTTTCCCACACCGTTGACCCCCACAACCATGATAACATAAGGCCGGTCGGAATATGGCAACTGCCAGTCTTTAAAATCCGCTGTTTGGTTTTCAGCAAGCAAGCCAGCAATTTCTTCTTTCAGTATGGTATTTAATTCGGATGCATTCAGGTATTTATCACGCTTCACACGCGCTTCAATACGGTCAATAATTTTGATGGTGGTATCCACGCCCACATCAGAAGAAATCAACACTTCTTCAAGCTCATCCAATACCTCAGCATCTATCTTAGCCTTGCCGGCAACGACCCTGCCCAGTTTTTTAAAGACATTTTCCCTGGTTTTTTCAAGGCCTTTGTCCAAGTCTTTTTCACTGTTTTTATTAAAAATACCAAATAGAGCCATAATCAACTTTTTAAGGGTAAAATAAAAAAAGCACGCCTCCGGGTTTTCGAAGGGTGCTATATATCAAAATCCAAAACCTCAAAACCGAAGGATTCAAGGGATGGTTTATCTCTTCTTACCAGCAAAAAAATCTTTCACATGCTCGCTGTTCACTATCTCATCCTTGAAAAAATAAGCACCAGTCTTTTTCGATTTTTTCATTTGTATAACACGGGCATATTCGTTCCCTTTTCCTGATTTTAGCGTTGCAACTGTTTTCTTAGCCATATCTGAAAATTATTTTATTTCTTTATGAACGGTTACTTTTCTCAATATCGGGTTGTATTTTTTCAACTCCAGCCGTTTGGTGGTGTTTTTCCTGTTTTTGGTTGTAATATACCGCGACATGCCGGGTTTTCCCGATTTCTTTTGCTCGGTGCATTCCATTATTACCTGCACCCTGTCTCCTTTAGATTTTTTAGCCATAACTAAACCTCTTTTAATATTTGGTTATATACCCCTTTTCCCTGGCATTTTTCAATGCATTATACAGACCAATTTTGTTGATCACACGTACCGCTTTGTTGGAAACCATAAGTTCAATCCAGCGATCTTCTTCTTCCAAAAAGAATTTACGCCTCGACAGATTGACATTAAACCTGCGTTTTGTATGCGTTTTTGAGTGGGATACACTGTTTCCCACAATCGCTTTCTTTCCGGTTATTTGACATATCTTTGCCATGATATTGCATTTATAAATTTCGGACTGCAAAAATCGGATTATTTTTCTTAAAAACAAAATATTTTTTGAAAAATACCAGAATTTATTGATATTTCATTGTTCATAATTGTGCCTGAGAAGATTAAGCAGCATAAACATCCCTGAATACGCTGCCTTCTGAATATTTACATCCCGGGTACTCCCGAACACAAATTTACGGCTGATGACTTTTTCTTTCACTGCCACGGCAATCCATGTGGTGCCAACCGGTTTTTCTTTTGTTCCACCACCGGGGCCGGCTATTCCCGAAACGGCAATGGCTGTATCGGTATGGAAGTGTTTTTTTACTCCTTTTACCATATACACCACCGTTGCTTCGCTTACTGCTCCGTAAGTATCAATCACATTCTGTGGCACATCCAGCATATATGTTTTTATGCTGTTGTTATAAGCCACCACGCTGCCCGTGTAGTTTTCTGAAGCACCCGGTATGGATGTAAGCAGAGAAGCGATCAGGCCACCTGTACAACTTTCGGCCGTCGAAACGCTTAACTTGTTTTTCATCAGGCTATTAAGAAGCACAACTTCAAGGCTTTGTTCTGTATCACTGAAAATATTATCCGGGATGATTTGATGCAAAGCGCTGATGGCATCATCCAATTGTGGCTTTATGGATGAGGTATTTTCATACACTGACAACCGTATCCTGATGGCCCGTGGCGATGGCAAATAAGCCACATGTATTTCGGGTGGCAAGCTGTTTTCCCAATCTACTAGTTTTTCTGCCAAAAAAGCTTCCCCTATGCCATAGGACATGATGGTGCAGTGAATGACAGGCGGCAGTTTGTGTGATTTTGAGAGCTCCGGAAGTATCTGCTCCCGCATGATGGTTTTCATTTCAAACGGAATGCCGGGCAAACTGTACAACACTGAATTGCCCTGTTTGAATTTCATGCCGGCTGCCGTACCAATCTTATTGGGTAACATGGTACAGTTTTCAGGAACATAAGCCTGCTCAAGGTTGTTTTTATTGACTTCCAGCCCCCTTTTTTTGACAAAAGCTTCCACCTGACTATACATTTCATCTGAAAACACCAGGTGGGTATCAAAATAAGAGCACAGGCTTTCTTTGGTGATGTCATCGTTTGTCGGACCTATACCCCCTGTCATGATAACCACAGAAGCCTTTTCCAGGGCTTCATCCAAAGCGCTGTGGATATCCTCCTCCCTGTCTCGTATTACCATGATTTTATCCACAACAATACCGATTTTATTCAGCTCCTCTCCCATCCAGGCTGCATTGGTATTCACCACCTGCCCGATAAGAATTTCGTCACCAATGTTAATAATAACTACCTTCACAATTTAATTTTTTAGCATCTGACTTTAAAATAATGCTTATATTTAAAAAGCATAAATCGAAAGACCGAAGATGGAAGTCGGGAGTCGGATTTTTAATATTTTCTTCCGACTCCGGTCTTCGGTCTTTATTATAATCACTTCATATTATTCTACCCTTCAAATACAACCTCTATTTGTCTGAAACAATCAGGCGTTCTTTGAACGGCAAAAAGGTCATAAAATCGGCATGATGAACCAGGTAAGCTTCTGTACTGCGTTTTACCATATTTCCTTCACCGGCATGGGTTGCGATGATATGGCACACTTCGGCAGGCACATCACACTCCTCAGCAAGCGATACGCCGGAAAACGGATGACGGAGGTATTTGCCGTAATTTCCCTGCACAGCATTGCCATTATCATCCAACACATATTCCAGCAATTTCCCTACATCGGCAAGGATGGCACCGGCAATGAGTACGTCCATATCAGCGGTCAGTTCGCCGTGATAAAAGCTGTTAACTTTTTCACCGGCATCTTTGGCAATATGCACCACAGACTGTTTGTGGTCCATAAACGTTACTTTCAAATCGGGTCCTGCAAGCAAGGTAAACGGAATACGTTTGAGGTCATCAGCATCAAGCACACTGCGTTCAAGCGCAATTGCCCATGTTTTGGTTACTTTTTCGCGCAAATCTGCATCCTCTATCCATTCCAGCTCAGGCCACAATGATTTGGCTTCTTTCATAAAATCTTTCATAATTTATTGTTTTTTTTGTTATTATTATCATCCATTCAACCAAACAAAAATATGAAATTGTCTGAAATAGAAAAACCTTTGTTCGTTGTTTCGAAAAACATTGTGGAAAAAAACATCATTCACATGCGTGAAAAAGCCAAACAACATAGATTGATACTTAGGCCGCATTTTAAAACCCATCAATCCACACCTGTTGGCTCGCTGTTCAAGAATCATGGCATTGATAAAATTGCAGTGTCCAGCATGGATATGGCGTATCAATTTCACCAATCAGGATTCACAGACATCTGCCTTGCCCTCCTGTTCAATCCAAAACAAGCTCCCCATTTGGCATATTTTTCCCATCATACCAATTTCTGTATTGTTCTTGAATCAGGCAACTACACAAAACACCTGGATAAACATTGTGCAGGCAAAGTGGACGTGATGATAAAAATTGATACCGGCGCTAACAGGACAGGCCTTTCCTCCACTGATTATAACCATATCCATGAAGTCATAAAAAGCATTGCATCAACGAAATATTTGCATTTCAAAGGCTTTCTGGTGCATAACGGGCAGACCTATTATGCAGGGAACATCAACGAAATCAAAACCATACACCAAAATTCTTTACAACAACTCCGGCAACTGAAAGCTGAATATTCAACGCACACCCCAGTTGTAAGCCTGGGAGACACTCCTTCAGCCAGTATATGCAATGATTTTCAGGGCATTGATGAATTGCGTCCCGGCAACTTTGTGTATTACGATTACATGCAATACCGGTTGGGGTCATGTCAATTTAAGGACATTGCCTGTTTGCTTGCTGCCCCGGTACTTTCGGTACAGCCAGGGCAAAACAAAATTGTCATTCATGGTGGTGCAGTCCATTTATCCAAAGAAAAAAGCATCAGCGATACCGGACAAGAACATTACGGTGAAATTGTTTTGGTTGATGAAAAATTTAATATTCAACGCTTACAACCACGTGCTTACGTTACGGCTTTGTCACAGGAACATGGTATTATCAAATGTAAAAACTCCCAGCTTCACAAACTCATCCCCGGCGATGTTATTGGTGTAATTCCTGTCCATTCCTGCCTGACAGCCAACATGATGAAACAGGAAACTGTTATCATTCATTAAGTCAATTACACAAAATACGAAATATTACATCAATTTTTTACCTGCCCGAAAGGATATATTATTCTTTAATATGCAGCCCGCATTCCTTAGCTGAATTGTGTTCCCACCACCAGCGGCCAGCACGAAAATCTTCTCCTGGCTGAACAGCCCTTGTGCAAGGCGCACAACCAATGCTCACAAAACCTTTGTTATACAGGGTGTTATAAGGTATGTTGTTGATTTTTATATATTTTTCTACCTCATCCAGTGTCCATTTATACAATGGACTCATTTTATACAGATTATGTGTTTCATCCCATTCAATTTCCTGCATGTGCCGGCGCTCTTCAGATTGTGCACGCCTGATGCCCGTAATCCAGCATTTTTGCCCGTCTAAAGCACGTTTTAAAGGTTCAACTTTACGGATATTGCAACATTCCCTGCGGTTTTCAACTGATTCATAAAAACTAAACGGTCCCTTTGTAGTCACAAGCTTTTCAACGGCTTTTGTATCGGGATAATAAACTTCAATGTTTTTCCCGTAACGTTCACGTGTACGATTGAATACTTTGTAGGTCTCTTCAAACATACGGCCTGTGTCCAGTGTGGCTACTTTTACCGGCAGGTTGTTGGAGAAAATAATATCAGTAATGACCTGATCTTCCATGCCAAAACTGGTGGTGAAGATAACTTTTCCGGGAAACATCCTGCAAATATCTTCAATACGGCCTTCGATGCTTTTGTTTTTAAGTTGATTGTTTATGTTTGTAATGCTCATGTTTTAACTTGATTTTCACCTTATAATCAGGACGTGAATATATATATTAATCAATAAGTAGAAATACTTAAATTGCCCGAACGTATTTTTTTTCGGCATGAATCACAATCAACCTTAATGCCTTTTCATGATTTTGTTGTACTTTCGCTTTAAACTTTAAATCATACAGGCATCTTTTACAAGGGATGCCTGGCAGAACAGAAAGGAGATTACGATGGCAAATTGTGCAGGATGTAAATCACATCCTTGTTATGAAGGTAAAGATTGTGCACGTGGTTACGATTATAAGCCCTACGATGCGCCAACAAGGAAGGAATATGCCAAAGCGGAAAACCTGAAGATATTAAAAGTGTCAACACGTATTGAAGGCGAACATTATATGGAATGGACAAGGCTGGAAGAGATTATCGGTTTTGCAAAGCAGATGGGTTACAAACGCATTGGCATAGCCCATTGTGTGGGATTATTAAGCGAAGCCAATACGATGAAAGACATCCTTGATAAAGACTTTGAAGTGCATACCATCTGTTGTAAATTTTCAGGGATAAATAAACAGGATTTTCACCTGACCCAAATTCATGATGACAGGTATGAATCCATCTGCAATTCCATTGGCCAGGCTAAAGTGCTGAATGATTTGAAAACGGATATGAACATCATTTTAGGTTTATGCGTGGGCCATGATATGTTGTTCACCAAATACTCGGAAGCTCCGGTTACCACATTTATTGTAAAGGACAGGGTGACTGGTCATAATCCTGCAGTGAGCCTTTATTCACGTTATCATCGTAAAAAATTTACCGGCGAAGGATAAAAAGTGAACTGCTAACCGTTGGTTTACTGTTTTTTGTTTTCATCTTCCTCATCATCGGAATAATGTATCTCAACGTCTTCAAACCAATAGGTCTGGTTTGCGTGGTAACCATGTGGCAGTTCTCTGCCTGGAGGTTCTTCTTCTTCCTCTGTTTCTTCTTCAGTTTCCCAGGAGTAAACAGGCTTTTTGGGTCCCTGTTTCCGGTATATCCAGGCCAGAATAAATCCCATAAATAAACCTGCAAAATGCGCTTCCCAACTGATACCGGGTTTGCCAGGGAAAATGCCCCATATCATGGAACCATACATAAACACAATGATAAGGGAAACAGCCATCAGCCTGAAATCTTTGCGTATGATGCCGGAAAGGAACAAAAACCCGGCCATTGCATAAATAACACCACTGGCACCAATATGATAAGATGGCCGTGCCATGATCCATACCACTATCCCTACGGTAATCCATGAAATGGCAAATATCCGGTATCCTATTTTTGGGTAAAAATAAAACAACCCTGTGGCAAGCACAACAAAACTCATGCTGTTGGCAACCAGGTGCTGCCAGTCGCCGTGGAGCAGGGGGGAAAGTAAAATGCCCCATAAACCCGACACTTCACGCGGATGCACGCCAAAACGGTTCAGGTCCATATCCATACTGATGTTAAGTAAATGCACAGCCCACATCAATACCACCAGCATCAGGCTGACAAATACAGACAGGCGGAAGCGTTTTTTTTGTATCGTATTATCTTCCATGGGTAACGAAAATATTAATAATCATCCACACAACAAACTTCAGAACCTGTTAATTTGTTCATTTAATTTGCATAAAATTTCCTCCAAACTGAGGTTTGCCAACACTGAAATAATTTCAGAATCCGGATGTTTGTATATGGTTTCAAGTTTTTTTCTTTCTAAAGGTCCATCTGAAATGACATCAAACACATAATTCATTTTTTTTACAATATGTTCAGGTTGGTTTTTTGATGTTAAGCGTAATTTAAGCTGATCTTTTAACTGGGATGTGGTTAAATTATCCATTGCATTGATGCGGTTTTCATATTCTTTATTTTTCAGGTACCAATTATGTATTTGTTTAATCTGCGCTTCAAATAGATTTTTATTTTGCTTTTCAATGGTAGTGGTCTCAGAGACATCATAATCTGATAAAAATTGATGTATTTTATGCAGTTGGCTTGATGGTAAATTATGTACAGCGTGTTTATAAGGTTTCCAGACAGTATTGAATACAATTTGAGCATGCATGCTATTGGCATATTCAAGTACGTCAGGGATGTCCTGCCAGTTTTCCCTGGTTACCGTACAGGATATGATTAAAGCCCTGCTTTTTATAAGATGCCTGAATTCATCAATGTTTTTTAAGACAGTGTTCAGTTTGGCTTTTTTTCTGATGTATTCAAACTTTTCTTTATTCATCGAATCTACAGATACACCAAGGTCAAATTTTCCTGATGCGAGATATTCCCGGACTTTATCGTTGATAATGGTTCCATTGGTTTGCACAAAAAAGATTGCATTTTTATTGATCTTCATCGTTGTATCCCAAATATCATAATACAAAGGAATGAGAAAGGGTTCACCACCGGAAAACCGGAGCAATTTTGTTTTTTTCAGCAGTGGTTTTATGTATTCTAAAAAATTGTTGTCATAAGGTGTTTTAATGTTGGGTTTGTTTTCTCTGCTTTTTCTGACTGCACTGGATAAACTACCATCGCACATAATGCATTCGAGGTTGCATGTATTATCCAGCTCAAATTCCATCATAACCGGATATTTTGATTTTGCATGTAAAAAATCAAAATGACTGGCCATAACACCCTTGAAATTTTTATCAATCAATTCATTTTTACATACTGAGCATCCAATATCCAGATCGTTATTATTGATCGCATGTTTTAATGTTTTCAGTCTCTTGCCTTTCCATATTTCCACAGGGGTTTGTTCCGGGTATTTACCGATGGGAAAATCCCTGTTGAAACAACACGACAAAACATCGCCTGTACGGCTAAAGTAAAGGTTTGAAAATGGTGCACGGCAAATGGGTTTTTTCTTTTTAACCTGCCGGAAGTTGTTATACGCTTTTATGATATTCGGGTTAATGTGACGCACGGTATATAAAATAAAAAAACTGAATGTGTTGAACTATTGATAATATACACAAAAATAACAAAATAAATGCGATTGTCTATTGTGGTTTACGGAGATTGACATTTTTTACCATCATGGCTATGCCTTCGCGCATTAAATTAGCCATTTCGGTACATGATTTTATGTTCAATATTTTTTTCAGAATAAACGAAGGCCTGAAGTAAAATTTCCGAATGGCTCTTTTTTGCAGTTTTAACAGTTCGTTGTTGCTGATTTGTTGATTTTTCCAAATGGGTAAGGTTTCTGATGATTCGGTGTTTAGGTTGTTGGGGTCTATGATGCTAATTTTTATGGCTTCCTGCCTGAAATCAGTACCAAATCGTGGTGCGACAATGTTAAATGAAGCAAAATCAAGGGGTAATGTTCTGGCAAGCTTGGCTGTAGCTTGAATGGATTCCTTGCTTTCTCCCGGAAATCCAATCATAAAAAACCCGCTAACTTTAATTCCTGCCTTTTTTATCTTGATAATGTTTTCTTTGGATTGTTTCAGGGTGATGTTTTTTTTGTGTTTTGTCATCAACGTGTCATTGGCTGATTCAATGCCTGCCATTATGGTATGGCATCCGGCAGTTTTCATCAATGATAATAGTTCCTTATCCAAAACATCGGTTCGTGAAAGGCATGTCCATGAAAATTTTAAGTCATCGGATAGCATTTTTTCAAGCAATTCCATGGTGCGTGATTTATTGATGCCAAAAGTTTGGTCCCTGATGTACAATTCTTTTACACCAAGCCCTTTTAGCAGCTTTAGTTCTTCGATAACGTCATTCACCGGACGGAGTTTATATTCAAGTGTGCTGACAGGGCAAAAGTCACAATTATAGGGACAACCAAAATCGGTAAGGATACTTGCAAAAGGCTTCTTTTTTCCAAACGGAAAATGATAAGCTTTCAGGTTGATTTTATCCCATAAAGGCAGTGGTACTCTCCAGTCTCCCCTGGTGTGATGTTCCTGCCCTTCCACAATCTGTTGATGATGACGGTAAATGACATTGGGAATGTTGTGACTGTCGTTTTTATCGTTTGTAAGGTATTGTATGATATCCGGGGTGGAAAAGTCCGTAAAAATGGCATCAAGTTGTTTGTTATCATAAAGGCTCCTGGTTCTGAATTCATTAAAGACATCACCAGTGCCTACCATTTTACAGGTGGGAAAAGTGCTTTTTACTGTTGAGATAAAATCCATGTCTTCATGATAAGAGGGAGCAGAACTGAGGAAAACAATGACATCGGGGGTAATATGTTTTACTTTTGATAAACACTGATTATGGTCCATTCCTTCAGCAATGGCGTCAATTATGAAAACATTACCGATTTGTGCCAGTCTGCCACTCAGGTAGATTAAATCAACCGGATGATAATAATACCTGGCTTTTGATACTTTGGAGCAATAATAGTCACGGAAATATTGTTTTTTACCGGGTGGATTTAACAATATGATTTGCCTTGTTTCGCTCATGCCTGGTGTTTCTTTTCACTTGCCCGCTTTTCTTTTTGAGTGATGTTTATGGTTTCATCGACAAAATAATGGTTTGTTTTTCCCTGTTGATGGTAAATACGAACCAACACTTCAGTTTGGACACCCATAAGTGCCAAAATTATCGTGATAAGCATAAACAGTACCGTCAGTAACAAAAATGGATTCCCTGTCATGTCGGTGTAATAAAAGATTTTCATTAAAATCACAGCCAGTCCGGATAACAATCCTAAAAACAAGCTTAACAGGGCAAAACCACCGTACAGGTAAATAGGCTTGGTACTGTAAGCACTTATGAATTGTACGGTTAAAAGATCAAGTATTACTTTAAAGGTTCGATTCAGGTTGTAATGTGATGTTCCGTGTTTCCTGGCATGATGTTTAACAGGGAGTTCTATAATTTTTGCTCCTCTTCTGGCAGCGATTACGGGTAAAAACCGGTGCATCTCTCCATATAAATGAATGTCTTCAATCATATCCCTTTTGTAAGCCTTAAGTGTACAACCAAGGTCATGAATTTTTACACCGCTTAATCTTCTGATGAGGGAATTTGCAAGTTTTGAAGGAATTTTTCTAAAAAAAAGTTTATCCTTTCTGTTTTTGCGCCATCCACTGGCAATATCATACCCCTCTTCAATTTTTCTCATTAATGTGGGAATGTCTGATGGGTCATTTTGCATGTCAGCATCCAGAAACACGATGATTTTTCCTTTGGAATAATTTATGCCTGCATCCATGGCAGCGATTTGGCCAAAATTTTTTCTAAACCTTATTACTTTAACCTGGGTGTTCTTTTTTGCGATGTTGCTTAGCAAAACAAAACTATCATCAATGCTTCCATCGTCAATGCAAATAATTTCATATGAAAATGATTGTTTTTTGAAGGTATCAAAAACGGCATCAAACAATGAACGAAGGCTTTCTTCTTCATTATACACTGGGATAATTAAAGATAAATATGGAGGCTTGGTTGTGTTCATAATTTACTCGGATCATGATGGTTACATTTTGTAAATATTTTTGGTTTCAGCCAGGGATTGTTTTGTGCTGATGTATAAATGTTCATATTTTGATGCACAGGTCATGATACTAAGATTCTTTAAAATCCCATAAACCAATACATGTAATAATTTATACTGCTTACAAGCTATTATGTAATGAACATTTGAACATACTTCCCGGGCAACAGTTTTCAGCTATTTTCTATTTATTTCTCTGATCGTAAAACAAAAAACATTGTATTGACAAATATATAATTATTTTGTTTTAATAACTTTGACAATTGTTAACTTATGCAATTTAAAAATCAAAACGTTGATGATAAACAATTTCAAAGCAATCACAATGACATCCAGCCGATGAAATTATTTGCAGGAAAACATAAATTATGGAAAGTTTTTGGGTTAATACATCTGATTGCCATCATATTGTTTTTAATATATTCTTTGCGCACTGAATCAGTTGTTAGGTTAGATTTGTGGTCTGAACAACCTTATGAAGTCATTGCAGAAACCCCAATGGGTAAGAAATTGTGTTTTTCTAATGCTTCCGGTGATACTTTACGGTTAAGCCTTCGTCCATGGAATGCAATTCAAGTCAGTATAGCAGGTGAAAAACAAGCCTTACCTGTTGATGAGGATAAAATGACAAAACATAAGTTGAGTTTCCCAGCGGGGAACTTGCATTATAAAATGCAATTCCCGTCCCGAAACACAACGATTGCGATTGCGGCATTCCTGATAAGCATACTTCCTGTATTGCAAGTATATTTCTTATTCCTGTTGTTCATGCTTGTGATAGTTATTTACCTAAATACCAACAGGTTCAAAAAATTTAGCCGGTTAAAGCTTCAGTTTTTCAGATACCTGGCACATGTAAAAGAAGATTTATCCAGAAAACCACTAAAGACCTTAAAATTTAATATTTACCAAAAAGTAATTTTAATAGCAGGGATTATGGTATTGATTCCTGTTTTTTATTTGAACCTGGGAAAATACCCTTTTGCCCAACAACCCGAGGAAAAGCGACGGGCTTTGGTAAGCCTTGAGATGAAGATGCAAAAAAATTACATTGTACCCACTATTCAGGGAGAGCCTTATTACAATAAACCCCCACTGTTTAATTGGTTTCTTATCCCGTTTGTTGACAATAACAATCCTGAAAAATCCTGCCGGGCTGTATGCGTCAGTTTATTGCTTTTAGGCGGATTCATCATATTCGTATTGTTAAAAGAAAGAAGGGGGTGGCAACATGCACTATTTGTGGTGTTTATGTATTTGTCCTCCATGTATGTAACGCGATATTTGTCCTTTATTGTAAATGTTGATGTTTTATTCGTTTTGTTTATAGTTCCCCTCATATACCTCAATTTCAGGTATGCGAACAAAGGCAAATATAATCACCTTTTTATCGTTGGTTACATGTTAACAAGCATGGCTTTTTTAACCAAGGGGATGCCTGCCTTGTGGTTTCAACTTGTCTCTCTGGTATTTGCGTTGATAATCAACAGAAAACCAAAACGTCTTTTCTGTTTTGCGCACTTATATGGTATTTTGGTTTTTTTATTTTTAGTTGGCGGGTATTTTTGGTTATACAGCAGGCATTCGGATCTGCTTCCATATTTAAAGCAGTTTATAGCTGAGACAATGGTTGTAGAAAGGTTTTCTTTCAATGAAATTATTGCCCATTTTATTTCATTTCCAGGCCTGAATATGGCTGCTTTTTGGCCATTGTATTTGTTTTTACCGTTGATGTTTTTGAGGGAAAATATCTATCACATTATTAAATCAAAGGAACTTTCATATCTTATGTTGACAACGGTTGCAGGCGTAAGCGTATTTTGGATAAGCCCGTATTATTTACCCTATTACAGTTTAATGTTTGTGCCGGTAATTTTTGATGTGTTATCCCTTTTATTAACAGATTTTACCAGGGGAACCTGGAACAAAGTCTTACGTGCTTATTTCATTTATGCTGTTATACTTATCCCGGTATTTATAACGGGGTATATAAGCGTTATTCCTTTATTATGTGCCGGTTTATTATTTTACGGGTTAAGGAAGCATGCATACACCATTCTAATCATTGCCGGCATAGTGTTGTTGTTGTGGAAAGGTTTTGGAGATATGGGATATTATGCAGACACAAAAAACTTTACCGTTCCAACAAAAGACAAATGCAGGCAATTGGTAGAGAATTACCCTGATGCAAAATGGAAAACATCTAACCAAACATCCAAAGTAAACTATGTAACGCTTTATTATTTGACTTATTTCTCAGAAGACATTGTTCCTGTATCAAATGTAAAACCGGAAAACAATGTTTATTACCTCATTGAACAGGAGGAACTGACTGAGAAACATGTTATCATAGATACCATTCCACAATCATATTGGGCATTTGATAATGATGAACGCTTAAATGGGTGCAGTAAATTTCATCCGGTTTACGTGGTAAAGTACTATCTAACTGATGATTAAAGTTTTTCAGGAAATCTAAAATTTATATAAATCCAATGTTCATAATTTTGCCGGCTATTTTGAGCATTGTGGGCAAAAG
>CAZGPW010000250.1:0-7292 GCA_964527535.1 uncultured Bacteroidales bacterium | reverse complement strand
TATCTGTTGTGGGCGTTGGAGACTTGAGAGGACCTGACACTAGTACGAGAGGACCGTGTCGGACAAACCGCTAGTGCACCTGTTGTGGCGCCAGCTGCATCGCAGGGTAGCTACGTTTGGACGAGATAAGTGCTGAAAGCATCTAAGCACGAAGCTTCCCTCAAGATGAGGTCTCCTTTATGGGTCGTTCAAGACCAGGACGTCGATAGGCTGCAGGTATAAAGGCAGTAATGTCAAAGCCGAGCAGTACTAATTGCCCATTAACTTAGTGTGTTGAACAAACCCCTGTTAATTATTTTACTGCGTCAAATAATATTGATGTTTCTGAAGGTGGCTATGGCAGTGTGGAAACACCTCTTCCCATTCCGAACAGAGCAGTTAAGCACACCAGCGCCGATGATACTGCTACGGTGGAAAAGTAGGTCGCCGCCTTTTTTTTAAAGCCTTTCGCTACCGCGGAAGGCTTTTTTTTATTATTTTAGTTGCATAATGAAAAAATGCTTAACATACTTCTTGTTGATATTGACATTTTCTCCTGTTGTCAAAGCTCAGCATGAGGGCATTGAACGTCACTTTAGCAATTGGAAACTGAATTATTCTCCCGACAGCATCGATTCAGAATACCGCCAGGATACCCTCCTTGAGTCATTTTATCTTTTTGAAAATATTTATAACCAAACCATTCATGGAGGAATGCTTCCAGCGAACAATGGCCAGGCATTTCTTCCATACGATTATTTTGCCAGGCCGCCCGTAAAAGAATTTATTTTTAAACGTCCTTATTCCAGCTATTTCAGCCATTACGATGATATGGTGTATTTCAATGCACGAAAACCGTTTACTGTCTTTAGTTTTAATTCCGGGCCTAATGGTTATGAGGACGTTAAGGGAACAATTACCTTAAATGCAAATCCTTTTTTTAACGCAGGCTTACAATACCATTCGGTAAAAACCGAAGGAGCATTCATCAATTCAGGGACAAAAAACAAAGATTTTAAATTGTGGCAAAGCTATACCGGCAAACGATACCAAAATCATTTTAATCTTATTATCAACAAACTGCAATCGCAACATTTTGGAGGCATTGCTGAAGATACCGCTTATGAAAATGGTACAAGGATAGATAACCTTACCGTCAACCTTGAGGATGCCTCAGTAGAACAAAAAGCCCAAAGCCTGTTTTTCGCTCACGAATACCGTTTTGGAAAAACATATACGGACTCTATTTACAGGGAGGAAGACACCGTGTTGCAAATTCACTACCTCGGCAATATAAGTATATATCAGGATGTGCATCTTGAGCGCAACCGGAGGATATTCAGCGACATTCCCAATCCATTTTATGACAACATATACAGGGATTCAGCCACAACGTTTGATTCCATTGCGCTGACCACAGGCACACATCAAATCGGGATGCAATTTTTTCATTACAACGATTCTGTACAGGATTCCCATGCTTTTGTAGGGATTCTCAATGAAGTAAATCGTTTTCATCTGCCCACAGGCGATGAATTGACCCAGAGCCATTATCTCAAAATATTTCTTGCAAATGACAACCATACTCATTATGCCTTTAATGCAGAAGCACAATATGGTATATCCGGACGCCGCCAGTCAGATTTCACATCACACATGCAATTTATCTGGAAAGTAGATAGTATGCAGCATATATCGATTTCAAATAGCATGAGGGATGCGGCACCTTTGTATTTTCATGAACACTACAGTTCTAATCATTACCAGTGGGATCAAAGCTTTGTCAACAAAAAAAGCATAAAGACAAATGTAAAATACCAGCAGAAAAAATTTCATTTTAACCTTAGAGCAAACCATGCATTTCTGCAAAATCCAGTGTTTATTGGCACAGATGGAATTCCTGCCCAATACAATGGCAGCGGAAATGTTTTCAGTGCCGGTGCAGGCAAAACATTTCACCTGGGCTCATTTGGACTGAAAACAGATGTAATTTACCAGCATGCCACGCTGGATTCAATCATTTACATTCCTGAAATACTTGGGTACGCCGGATTGTTTTTTGAACACGATCTTTTTGATCACCACATGCGTTTGCGTGTAGGCGTTGACGGAAGGTACATACACCAGCATAAGTCTTATACATTCGCTCCTGCCACCGGTTTTTTTGTGCTTACCCATGAAACTTTGGCAAAAAATTTGATGGCAGATGCATATATTTGTTTTAAAGTGAAACGTTTCAGAGCCTTTGTGCGTTATAATAATATAGGCGGAAATCTAATCGGAAATGTACCATGGTCAATGGTGCATTATCCCTGTCTTCCGTCTGCAGTAAACTTCGGTTTTTCATGGGAGTTTTATGATTAAAACAACCAGATGATAAAATTAAGGCACATAAAAATTACATTCCTATTTGGTTTGTTTTTCCTGGCCATGGTTTTTGGTCGTTGTAAGTTGAGCACAAAGGAAAAACAAAAGGACGATGAAGTGCAATCGCAAGTAGTGGATTTCCAGGATATTAAACAACGTGGTGTCATCCGCGCAAATGTCAGCACCAACTCAACCGATTATTTTGTTTACCGCGGCAAACCGATGGGTTTTCAATTTGAATTGCTTCAAAAATTTGGAGAAACTTTTGACCTTGAAGTGGATATCGTGGTTGAAAATGATTTAATAAAATGCATGGAATACCTCAATGGTCGTGATGTGGATATCATAGCCCAAAGCCTTACCATTACCCCTGAAAGAAAAAAAGACCTTAATTTTACAGAACCCATCGCGCAAAC
This sequence comes from uncultured Bacteroidales bacterium, assembly GCA_964527535.1. GTDB lineage: Bacteria > Bacteroidota > Bacteroidia > Bacteroidales > ML635J-15 > JAQIBY01. The sequence goes on along the minus strand of CAZGPW010000250.1, from coordinate 4,530 downwards.
CCGTCAGGTGTTGGTTCAGCGTAAACCCAATCGAAACGACAGCGTTGAGTTTATCCGTAATCAGCTTGATTTGGCTGATAAAACCATTCATATTCAAAAAGGGGGATCAGCATACAGTCGCCTTGTTAATCTTTCGGAAGAAATTGCTGATACCATTCATATTGTGGAAAACGACAGCCTTGAAATGGAGGAATTGATAAGCCTGGTTTCTAACGGCAACATTGACTATACTGTATGTGACGAAAATGTTGCCATCATCAATAATGTTTATTACAGAAACATTGACATTAAAACGCCGGTAAGTTTTCCGCAAAACCTTGCATGGGCCATCCGCAAAGAATCAGAAGATTTGACTGACAGCATCAACCACTGGTTAAGGGAATATAAGGAAACCAGGGGATACAAATTTCTTTACCATAAATATTTTAAAAGCCCGCGGACTAAAACAACCCGGTCGAGTGTTTATTATTCCGGTGAAGCTGGGCGAATTTCAGAATATGATGAATACATAAAACAAGCCAGTAAAATCATTGGCTGGGACTGGAGGTTAACAGCCTCTCTTATTTACCAGGAATCCCGTTTCAATCCAAACGCTGTATCGTGGGCAGGTGCTTTTGGCATCATGCAATTGATGCCTTCCACCGCTGATTTTCTAGGGGTATCACCAAATTCATCAGTGCCGGCACAGATAAATGCCGGGGTAAGGTACATTAAATACCTGGATAAAAAATTCCCTGAATCCATAGACAATGAACGAGACAGGGTGAAATTCATCTTGGCTTCCTACAACATCGGCCCCGGTCACATTTTTGATGCCATGCGGCTGACGGAAAAATACGGCAGAAACCCCAACAAATGGGACGGCCATGTGAGGTACTTTCTTCTGCATAAATCCAATACGATATATTATGAGGATGAAGTAGTAAAACACGGCTATTGCAATGGGAAACAACCTGTAAAGTATGCTGATGAGATTGTGGATCGATACGAACATTACCTCAACGTTATTCCGCTGAGTTAAGCGAATCCATAAGCACTACTTCGGGGGTTACCTCTACATTGCTTTTGTTCCCGGCTCTGTCAATGAGGTAAAACCTCAATTTTATGGTATCGCCTTCATAAGGGGCATTAAAATTGATTTCATTGACAATGATGTCCCCTTCAAGGGTGGGGTTGTTGGCTGTGGTTTCGAAGTAAGGAATGCGGTATTTATAAGGCACTGCCAGTTCAGCTTCCTGATAATTACCTTCCTCCTTTTTCAGCAAATCAATAAACAGGTTTTTGTTTGTGTCTTCATTGGTGGTATCCATGGATTCTTCGTGGCCGATATCACCATCGCCATCAATAAAATGCAGTCGCAGTGTTCCTCTGAGTACAGGGTTATCCAGGGCGTCTATGGTATCCCTGATCAAAAATGACTTGTACTCAATTTGTGGTTCAGGAGGATATTCCTTTATCTCAAAACAAGCTACAAACAACCCAAACACCATAAAAACCAAGACGTATTTCATGACATCCTTAAACATACATGTAAAGATAATAAATATTTATCAATTGATATCGGTTCTACTGTAATTTTAATGGTTGTGATTAGCCGGATGTTTACCTAATCCTTTTGTGTAATACCGGTAATTTTCAATTCTGAAGTCGGAAGACCGAAGACCGGAGTCGGAAGAAGTATTCATAACTCCTGACTTCCGACTCCCGACAACATTACACCTAAGTTTGCAGTAGAACTTTGATATCAAATAATTCTGTGATTACCCAATCGGCCGGCCAGGGGATAACGAAAAGTTGTGGCTAAAAGTATAATTTGCGCCAGGGCGGCGGCTGGCAGCCTGCAGTGTGCTTTGACGCCGTATCTGCATGCATAACGGAGGCGACAGGGAAGCCCTGCGGTATGCAAATGCAGTCCCGTCAAAGCAGGCTGCAGCTATAAGCCAAAGACCGACCTCCGAAAGGTTTGTCGGCGGTGGCGCCCACATTGTCATTATCATATAATATCCGGGCCTTGGTGACAGGGATAATTTATTTTTTGATCAGATCAATGCTGCGGCGGACAAATTTATTCAGGGCCTCACCTTTCAGCATATTGTTTGACAACAATGCAAGGTCAACAAGCTGTTTGACAAGTTTGGTGTTTTTACCAAAACTTTTTAGCTTCTCATTTTTTTCAGCCTGCTTTTTGTCCAGTTTTTCTCTTAATTCTTTAAGTTTATCTTTATCAGCCTGTTTGATTTCTTCTTCCTTTTTGTCTTTTTGTTCCGAATCCAGTTTGTTGACTTCCTGGTTCAGTTCATCAATTTCACTGTCGATTTTATCCAGTTTTTCACCGAGTTTCTTCTTGGCTTTTGTGTTGATTTCATTGATCAGTGGATGATTTGTATTGACAACCAATTTGTATGAATCCGGCAGGTTATCGTACATGCCGCCGCTGAGCTGGGACATATCTTTCATCCTGCGCATAAATTCCTCCTGGGTAATCATTACCGGCATGGATTTTTCATCCAGGGCTTCCGGTGTAATGATGTAATTTCCCTCTTTGGGAACCTGGGATTCAAAAACGGGGACAAGGCGTTTTTGGTCATTGTCACTCATTTCACTCACTTTATCTTCATCCTTATCAATAAGTTTATCCACAACATCAGCATCCACCCTGACAAACCTTGTGTTATCAAGTTTTGATTCAATGTGGTTGACAAAATGGGTGTCAATCTGGCCGTCCATCAACAACACATCATAAGCTTTGTCTTTGGCATCGTTGATGTATGTATATTGTGCATCTTTGTCGGTAGCGTACAGATAAACCACCTGCTTATTTTTATCGGTTTGATTGTCTTTGATGATATCTTTGTATTCATCAATGGTAAAATATTTCCCATCGGTATTTTTGAGTAACACAAAATCTTTGGCACGCTCATAGAATTTCTCTTCAGTCAACATGCCATACTCAATAAACACTTTCAAATCATCCCATTTTTCTTCAAATTCTTTTCTGTCATTCTTAAAAAGCTCCTGCAGTTTGTCAGCCACTTTTTTGGTGATGTGTCCGGAGATTTTTTTTACATTCCGGTCGCTTTGCAAAAATGACCTTGAAATGTTCAGGGGGATGTCAGGTGAATCAATCACGCCGTGCAGCAAAGTAAGGAATTCCGGCACGATGCCTTCTACAGAATCGGTAACAAACACCTGGTTGCAATAAAGCTGAATTTTATTTTTCTGAAAATCTATGTTCTGTCGTATTTTCGGGAAATACAAAATACCTGTCAAATTGAATGGGTAATCCACATTGAGGTGAATATGAAACATTGGCTCTTCAAACACATGTGGGTACAATTCCCTGTAAAAAGATTTATAATCTTCATCTTTCAGGTCAGATGACGACTGTGTCCATGCCGGTTTGGTGTTGTTGATGATATTATCTTCATCCGTTTCTACCTCTTTGTCATCTTTCCATTCCTTTTTCTTTCCAAAAGCAATAGGTATGGGGAGGAACTTACAATATCTGTCCAGAAGCTCATTGATTTTAGCTTCGTCAAGAAATTCGCTACTGTCATCATCAATGTGCATAATCACATCCGTACCAACCTCATCCCTCTTTGCTTCAGCAATTTCGAATTCCGGGGTACCTGAGCATTCCCACTTAACGGGTTTTGCTGCTTCCTTCCATGATCTGGTAACCACCTCAACTTTGCTGCTCACCATAAAACTGGAGAAAAAGCCAAGCCCGAAATGGCCTATGATGGCAGCTTTGTCATCTTTGTATTTTTCAAGGAACTCTTCAGCGCTGGAAAAGGCGATCTGATTGAGGTATTTTACAACTTCTTCTTCTGTCATCCCAATTCCGCTATCGCTAACCGTAATGGTTTTCTTCTTCTTATCCAGTTTAATGCGGATGGTTTCATCTTTGAGTTCATGAGAAGTTTCCCCTTTTTTAATGAGGATTTTCATCTTTTGGGTGGCATCCACAGCATTGGAGACAATTTCACGGAGAAAAATTTCCTGATCCGAATAAAGAAACTTTTTTATGACAGGAAAAATATTTTCACTGGTGACATCAATTTTCCCTTTACGCATAATCTTATCTTTTTTAAAATTACTACAATGATATTTTTTGGTTGCTCATGGCAAAGCAAAAGATGTGCCATCTATAAGATTATGACAAAAAGGCAGGAAGTCTGTCATTTCATAATCAGAAACCGATAAAATACATAACCAGTGCTGCTAAAACAGCAGCAATCATAACAAATATAAAAATATAAGTTGCATCCTTGCTTTGTTTATACCGTCTGTTGAGTTCATATTTTGCGGCAAAACGTTTGATGGTATTGGAAATATGATCAAAGGCATTGTCATCTTTTTTAATGAAAGCTGCAGGTGTATAATCGCCTGCAGTGGGTTTGATGTTCAGGTTTTCGCTACGTGACAATATTATTACCTCTGTATCAGGATTGTGATGTTTGATTATTGGTAACAACTCAGTTAGCGTTTTAGCATTGTGTTCATCTCCGCTTTTAAGCAGATAATCCA
>CAZGPW010000249.1:0-7247 GCA_964527535.1 uncultured Bacteroidales bacterium | reverse complement strand
AGTGAGCCAATCCCCTTTGGTCTTCATCTTCGAGTACAGAACCGGCATTGACAACCAATGTAAGTTCTGCACGGTTTTCAGGTTTCGGGTTGGACTTGATATAATAGGATAAGCCGTTATCAAGTTTTCCATGCGTAATTGATTCGTCAAATGGGATTTCATCATTTAGTTCATATTGTCCGAACAAGCTGAATGACAACATCAAGCTAATAATTCCCAGGCATAGTTTTTTCATAATACACGATTTTTGATCAAAAATTGGTTATAAATTAAGGTTCAAATGTAATAAATCATTAATGGATAGCATTTAAAAATATGTTAATTCTGTTATTCTTCTCAGTTTTCCTGTTGTGATTTCAAGCCATACCCACAATTTCTGCAGAAATTATCACTTTCGTCATGGCTTGTGGTATGACAATTCGGGCATACAACACCCTCCTTTTTCCTGGTTACTTCAGCGGACACAATACCTGTAGGCACAGCGATAATAGCGTATCCCAGCAACATGGTGAATCCGGCAATAATTTGACCAAGTGTTGTTTGAGGTGCGATATCTCCATATCCCACCGTAGTGACAGTAACAACAGCCCAATAAACGCTTCGTGGAATACTGACAAACCCATTTTCAGGGCCTTCAATGAGGTACATAACTGTACCCACTACCAGTATAATCATCAATACCCCGAAAAGAAACACTGAAATTTTCCGCCATGAATTCTGCAGCGCTAACAAAATCACATTGCCCTGGCTCATGTACCTTGTTAGTTTAAATACCCTAAACAACCGTAACAACCTTAGTGAACGTATTATCGTCAGGCTATGTGTGCCAACAAAAATCAAGGACACATATGTTGGCACAATGGCAAGCAAATCCACAATGCCATAAAAGCTGAACACATATTTATAAGTTTTACGACTTACTATCACACGTAAAACATATTCAATGGTAAAAGCACCAGTAATGACATATTCTATAATTTTCAGGACATTGCCATATTGATGGTTAATTTTGGGTACGCTTTCCAACAATACAGCCAGCACATTGAGCAGGATAAGCACAAGCAAAACCACATCAAACCGCTTTCCCGCCTTGGTATCAGTTTGAAATATTATGCTGTATAAGTTTTTTCGAATGCTTTGCATTGCTTTGTTTTATCAACGATAAAATTAGTAATTTTGATGTGAAATAAAAACTGACATTCATTATCATGGATTACAATACATACGTAAAAAACCAACTTCAAGATGCCGCAGACGCATTGCATAAATTCAGCAATAATCCGGCAGCCATTGCCTCGGTTAACAATGCTGCCACCCTCATTTCAGAAGCATTTGAAAACGGAAATAAAGTTGTCAGTTGTGGCAATGGTGGCAGCATGTCAGATGCCATGCATTTTGCCGAAGAACTGACGGGGCGTTACCGCAATGACAGAAAAGCCTTGCCTGCCATAGCCATTTCTGACCAGGGTCACATAAGCTGTACAGCCAATGACTATGGTTATGAATACGTGTTTTCAAGATTCATAGAAGCCCATGGAAAATCCGGGGATGTATTGTTTGCTATCAGCACCAGTGGCAACTCCGAAAATATTCTCAAAGCAGCAGCAACAGCGAAAAAGCAGGGTATGAAAGTCGTTGGCCTGAGTGGAAACGTTGGTGGAGCATTAAAAACATATTGTGATCTGATGATTTGCGCCCCTGCTTCAGAACATTCTGACAGGATACAAGAAATTCACATTAAGGTCATTCACATTATAATCTCTTTGATTGAGCAAAAATTAAGCCTGAGTAAAGAATAACCAGGGTTAGTGTTTCATTTTCTATTTCATGGCTGCAAGAAAACATCAGTAACTGTGTTATGCTCAGCCTTCATGCAAGTCATTTACAATTATTGGTATGACATGACACTAGTAATCCGTTTCCCTGTATTTTGACCTGTCATCAAAAAAGAGATTGATGTATGAATAGTACCGTGATTCAGCAATTTCACCATCCATCACGGCTTGTTGAACAGCGCATCCGGGTTCATCTGTGTGGAGGCAATTATAAAATTTACAGCCTTCAGCGACCTTAAATATTTCAGGAAAAAAATGATACAGTTCATTTTTTTCAATGTGGCCAATCCCGAATGCTTTAATTCCGGGTGTGTCGATCACATATCCTCCGAATTTAAGTGGATACATTTCTGCAAATGTGGTGGTATGTTTTCCGGTTTTATGCTGTTTGGAAATGGGAGTGGTTTTAAGGTTTAATTCGGGATCAGCAAGGTTAATAAATGTGGATTTTCCAACACCTGAATGGCCGGCTACAACTGAAATTTTATTTGCCAATATTTGCCGGGCTACTGATCGATAGTCGCTATTTAGCGAAGACAGAAAATGTATTTCCGATACGATACCTGTATAAACCGCCTCCAGGTCATTAAGCTCGGTTTTTTGTGCATCATCATACAGGTCTGTTTTATTGACAATCAAAACTACGGGAATGTTGAAGGATTCTGCGCTCACCAGAAACCTGTCAATAAAAAGGCGTGTGGTTTTTGGATAATCCAGGGTGACAATCAAAAGAGCCTGGTCAACATTAGCAGCAATAACCTGTGATTGCCGGGATAGATTGGTAGATTTACGCAACAAGTGGTTCCGGCGTTTTCCCACTTTCTCGATTACTCCGGCATTTTTATCATGAGTGAGATAAAACTTCACATGGTCGCCAACGGCTACAGGATTGGTTTTTTTGCTGTTTTTCAATCGCATTTTGCCCCTAAGGTGACAGGGGTAAACATCATTACCGGATTGTATCAAATAATTTTTCCCGGTTGATTTAACAACAATACCATGTTTCAAATTCAATGCAGACGGTTGTTTTATATGAGAGCATCCAGTTTAGCGGCGAGGGTAGATTTGGGAACAGCGCCTACCTGTTTATCCACAAGTTCTCCGTTTTTGACAAATAACACCGTTGGGATGTTACGTACGCCGTATTTAGCAGCAATGTCGGGATTGCTGTCCACATCTACTTTTCCGATTATTGCTTTTCCATCATAATCGGTATCCAGTTCCTTCATAATGGGGGTGAGCATTCTGCAAGGGCCGCACCATTCTGCCCAAAGGTCAATAACGACAGGCTTGTCTGATTTGATTACCAGATCGTCAAAATTGTCAGTAGTGATTTCATGTACCATATTTTCTTATTTTAAATGTCAAAAATAATTATTTCATTTTAAAACGGTGAATTGCAGGATTATCTTTCAAAAATTCCATCAATTTCTCGTTCAGATCAACTTTATATTTTCTTGAGGACATATCAATCCGCTGTTTTATAACATCATCATACAATGAAATGTTCAATATCATTTTCCCTTTTTGCTTAGTGATTACTTTTTTAAACGCTTCTAAAAATTGGTCATCCACCTTATTTGAAAACATCTGCAAGGTAATTTCCTTAAAGAAACCATCTTTGAGGGTGGAAAGTTCTTCCATTTTTTTGATTTTCAACCGCAGTTCTTCTTTGTTTTTCCATCCGGGTTCCATGCGTGCGCGTGTCAATACAGCGTATCCCTTACAAAACAAACCTTTGTGATTGAGGTAATCTTTACCAAATTGTGTGATTTTATAACTGTCTGAGTAGTCTTCCAGGGTAATGCCACCATACAGGTTATTGTTTTTTGTACGTTTTTCAAATGCCTCGGTAATGTATCCGGCAATCATAAAATCTTTATTTTTATATTTTTCCGGATTTGATTTCAGATCGGATAACCGTACCAGTTTTAACTGCGCCATTTCCAGTTTATATTCATCAAGGGGATGTGCCGACATGTACATGCCGATGTATTCTTTTTCCTTTTTCAACATTTCGGTGGCAGACCAATGTTCGCAGGTGGGTATGGTTGGGGTTTGAATGGTCTCTTCGAGCATATCTCCCCAAATGCTTGCCCCGTTGCTTTTATCTGCCTGCTTTTGATTGCCATATTTTACCAGTTTTTCCAAAAAGGGAATATTTTCCTCGTCTTCACATAAAAACTGGTATCGTTGAATGCCCGTAAAACAATCAAATCCTCCGCCATATACCAATGATTCGAGGCTTTTTTTATTGACCTGATGCAAATCAACCCTGGAAATAAAATCAAAAACATCTTTAAATTTACCATCTTTTTTTCGTTTACGGATGATTTCTTTAACAGCGTTTGAGCCAACTCCCTTGATGGCATTTAGGCCAAATCGCACGTTGTTATTATCATCTACATGGAAAGTAGAAAAACTATCATTGACGCTGGGGCCAAGCACTTTGATACCCATTCGCCTGCATTCTTCCATTTGCAAACTTATCTTTGAAATTTCATCCTGATTACGGCTCATTACCGCAGCCATAAATTCCGATGGGTAATTGGCTTTGAGGTATGTAGTGATATAAGCCAGTTCAGCATAACACACAGCGTGGGATTTATTAAAGGCATAGGAGGCAAAATTTTCCCAGTCTTTCCATATTTTATCGATGAGTTTTTCCGGATTCTTTTTGGTTTGTTTACACCCATCTATAAATTCCTGATTGTTAAGACAGCCGTCTTTAAATTTGACTTTCAGTTTTTCCATCAGGTCAAATTTCTTTTTTCCCATGGCTTTTCGCAAAGTATCGCTTTCGCCGCGGGTAAACCCGGCCAGCCTTCTGGACAACAACATTACCTGTTCCTGAAATACGGTAATACCAAAGGTGTCTTTCAGGTATTCCTCCATGATCGGATGATCGTATTCAATTTTTTCTTTCCCGTATTTTCTTTTAATGTAAGACGGGATGTATTGCATCGGGCCGGGTCTGTGCAGAGCGTTCATGGCCACCAAATCCATAAACCTGCTTGGTTTGAGCTGTTTCAGGTATTTTTTCATGTTGTCAGACTCAAACTGAAAAATGCCTGTGGTTTGTCCTTTGCTGAACAATTGATATGTTTTTTTATCGTCCCGTGGCAAATTGTTCATGTCAATTTCCACTCCTTTGGCATCTCTGATGTTATTGATGGTGGTTCTTATGATGGATAGCGTTTTGAGCCCGAGAAAATCCATTTTTAACATCCCAATGGGTTCTACCAGATCGCCGTGATATTGGGTAACCATCATTTTGGTATCAGGCATTTTCATCAGGGGTAAATGGTTTTCGAGACCGCCTTTACCTATGAGTACACCGCAAGCATGTGTGCCGGTTTGCCTGACGGTACCTTCAATCTCCTGTGCATAGTGCAATACTTCTTTTATGAGTTCAGATCCGGATTCGGCTTCTTTTTTAAGGTCAGGGGTTTCTTTAAATGCTGTTTCAAATGTGATTTTGGGTTTTTCGGGAACCATTTTGGCCAACCGGTCTGCTTCAGACAATGGTAAATTTAAAATCCTTGCCACATCACGGATGGATGATTTTGTTGCCATGGTACCAAAGGTACATATATGAGCTACGTTTTTATCGCCATATTTTTCACGTACATACTCCAGTACCTTTTCCCTGCCATCATCATCAAAATCAATGTCAATGTCAGGCATGGAAATTCTGTCGGGGTTTAAAAAGCGTTCAAAAAGCAGATCGTATTTAATGGGATCCACATTGGTAATACCTGTGGAATATGCCACAACTGAGCCTGCTGCAGATCCGCGCCCGGGGCCGACAATGACACCCATATCTTTGGCAGCGTTGATAAAATCCTGTACAATGAGGAAATACCCGGGAAAGCCCATTGTTTTGATGGTATTCAATTCGAAATCAATGCGTTCCCTGATGGAAGCATCGCTGTCGAGCTTATCACCGTACCGTGATTTTGCACCATCATAAACCAGTTTTTCGAGGTAATCCGCTTCAAATTTTATGCGCAGTACTTTTTCGTAACCTCCAAGCCGGTCAAAGGTCTCATCAGAAAACTCACTACGTAAAGCCGTTTCGTCGTATTGTTGACGGTATCCTTCTTCTGTGCCAAAATCTTCCGGGATTTCAAAGGCCGGCATTATGGGCGGTGAATCCAATTCATAAGTTTCTATTTTGTCTGCTATTTCTATGGTATTGTCAATGGCTTCAGGAATGTCAGAAAAAAGCGCTTCCATTTCTTCCCGGGTTTTCAGCCATTCCTGCTTTGTGTATCTGAGGCGGTTTGGATTATCCCTTTCGCTGTTTGTCACAAGGCAGATCAGCAGGTCGTGGGTTTCAGCGTCCTTTTCTTTTGCAAAGTGTACATCATTTGTTGCAATGAGTTTTACGTTGTGTTTGGCAGCAAGCTCAACCAGTTTTTCATTTACGATAACCTGTCGATCGTAGGTTTCAGCTTTCATTTTGGGATCATCGGTTTTGTGCCGCATCAATTCAAGGTAAAAATCATCCCCAAACAGGTTTTTAAACCATTCTATCCGTTTTGAAGCTTCCTCCAGGTTGTTTTTAAGTATATATTGCGGAATTTCTCCACCAAGGCAGGCTGAACTAACGATCAATCCTTCATGATACTGTTCCAGCAGCTCATGGTCAATTCTGGGTTTATAATAAAACCCTTCTTTGCTTGATAAGGTTACCAGTTTCAATAAATTGTGATATCCGGTCAGATTTTTTGCCAGCAAGATCAGGTGATACCCAGCCCTGTCTTCTTTACTTTCCTTGCGTAATCTTCCGCGGGGAGCTACATATACTTCACATCCAAGGATCGGCTTAATGTCTGCTTTACGGCAATTGTCATAAAACTCTTTAACGCCAAACAATGTGCCGTGATCAGTAAGGGCAAGGGATGTCATACCATCTGCCTTTGCCAGATCAACGATCTCTTGTGTCTTGGCCAATCCGTCAAGCACAGAATATTCCGAGTGAACATGAAGGTGTGTAAATTGTCGCATAAAAAAATCTTAAGATAGACTATAAAAATAAAAAATATGTGGTTTTATTCGTGTTTTATGTTAGAAGATTTGTGAAAAATATATCAACATGCTTTAGGTTTGAAATTAAGGGGATTAAACCAGGGATTGTTTATTTGTATGCACATTCAACAAGCTGAACAAACATTTCGAACAATCAAAAAAGTCAGAAAAATATTGATGACCTAACTCCTGATTTCCATTTTTGAAGCTTGCCTGGTTTTTGTAAAGAAGTGAACGCAACTTGGTATTATTGGGGTAAATATCATCGGTTACCTTACCTTTAACGGATTTTACTTTAACAAAACGCAGGTATTCAGTGAGATAAGCTGATATTTTTTCGATTTTGTTGCTACAAATGTTTTTCTAAGTCTGTTTTTT
>CAZGPW010000248.1:0-2034 GCA_964527535.1 uncultured Bacteroidales bacterium | reverse complement strand
AGAGGGGGACAAAAAATTTTTAAAGATTTTTTATATTTTTTTTATTTTTTTCGCGCCCGCTTAGAAATAAGGGTCGGTCTCCGCCTTTTATCTGTCATCCAGTGCGGCTGTATTTGCAATCCCCGTCAGGAGCTTCTGTCCGTCGCTCTGCCGGATGATGCAAAATACAAAGCCGCCCTGTATGCCAGGATATCCGGCTACGCCCTCACGCGAAAAAAAAACAATATCTATAAAATTTAAACGTTACATGCTTACACCAAATTTTCTATAACCGTGAAAAAACGTGTAACTGTAGTTTGTGCTTTATTCTTTTTTGCAGCAGCAAGCCTGGCACAACCCGTTTTGATGAAATACAACAACGAATTGTTTGCCTCATCTCAAGGTGTTTCGATTGGAGAAAAATATGTGTTTATCCCTGATGAAAAACACAGTGTGATATTTACCCTGCCCATTTCTGATTCCATTGATCAATGGATTGATAACGGTCATGCCTTGTTTTTTGTACATGCTATGGATACAAAACGGGAAAAATATCGTGAGCTGATGTTTGCATTGAAAAAAGACACAGGCGGTTACAAAACCGAGTATTTTTCGAAATCGGAGTGGCAAGCGTTCAGCAAATTGCATGAATTTAATGAGTCTGACAGGGAAATGATGTCAGCAGCCATCGGCCGTGATGTTCCGGAACGAAACCTGCAAATCGCCGAAACCAGCGACACACGTAAAATTAAGGATTACGAGTGCAGGAGAGCTTTAGTACAGATGCATGGTGACACCTTTGAAGTTTGGTACACCGAAAGCCCTGATTACAGCCACTATTTTGACAATTATTATAGTGAAATTCCCGGCCTTGTTGTTCAGGTGACCAAAGGAAATGAGAATAGACAGGAACTCATGGAGTTCGTCACCCTACCTGAAATGCCATTTTTTACTGAAAAACAAATAAACGAGATGTTCAGAAAGCATTGAACAACGGTAAGTTTATCGGCACAGCCTAACATGTAAGCAGGTTATTTTCACAAAATCAACTATTATCCTTATCGTTAAATGATACACCTGCTTTCATGATAACGCCTCGGCTCTTTTTTCCATCAATTAATATCTGAACAGGTTTTTCAAATTCGATGTGCCTCAAATATTGATCCTCATAGACAGCGGGTTGTTCATTCAAGTATTCAATATTATAATATCCTTCGTCAATGTTGGTATTCACTGTGAAATATCCCACCTGAAACGATGTTAAATTCTGGAAAAAATGCGTTCCCTGTGAAGGATCCACATGGTAATTTTTAATACCAGCTTCAACCATCACGCGGGCTGCTGAAATTTGGGCCCAGCGCACAGGGATACCAAGCCACGGATCTGCACTTCCCCACCTGCCGGGACCGATAAGAATAAATTTTTCATCTTCAGCGTGGATTTTGTCGTTGATATTTCCAATAATTTCAGCAACTTTAGGATTATTGGACGGGTCAAATGTATCCGGTTTTACATACACCACGTGTTTGATGTCATCGTAAATACCATTCCCCAATGCCGAATCGCTGACCATTATGGTTTTTTGTTTATCAACCTTTTCCAAATCCAGGTTAATGGTTTCCTGGTTATCCACAATGGGACGTATCTGCAGCAAATTAAATACGTTTTCGATGGGTTCATCCGGCACATTCAGACATACAGCAAATTCAATTTCTACCGGATTATTCATTTCCCGTTGGCCTATTTTTATCACATCTGAAATAATTTCCGCAAGCGGAATGTAATTATGTTTCAAAATATTGGCAAATATAATCCAAAAAACGAAAAGAACCCTTTTATGTAAACGAAAGGTACCTTCAAATATAATATGCAAACAAGCACCTATGATATCACCACAAACTCACTACCGTCGTATATAAGGTGTAAATATCCCCTGGCTGCGTTAATCACATAATTGGATTGACCGTTGATATTGACAGAGCTTTGCACTGTAATGTTATTTGCAGAGGCATCATCAACATCAACCATAACTATCTCATATCCTTCTACAAGCAA
>CAZGPW010000247.1:0-8844 GCA_964527535.1 uncultured Bacteroidales bacterium | reverse complement strand
GTTTTTTTTAAGCCCTTTCTTCCACAACCCCTGGGTTTGTACATTGATGTATTCAATTACCAGCATCATGACAAAGACAAAGCCTGTTATCATGATGGCCTGTTTAAGAATCCCGTAAATTTCAGCTCCTGTAATCATCGGTTTCTTTATTCAATTGCGGTAGGGCGAACAGATAACATATCATTCTGAGTTTTGTTCATGGTATCTGCTTTTTCGTTAATGACAGTGAGACAGTAGGTGGTATTACAACCTGAACCAACCGCGCTTTTTTTGTGTTTTTACTGGTTTTTCCTCCCCTTTGAAACCAATGAGTTTTTCATATATGGCCTCCCAGCCCGGAAATCCGCCAAAATTTTTGTCATCGATGTAAATGTCCGCGTTAATTTTTCTGGATACATATTGATTGAATTCTTCATCAGGAAAGGATTTGTTGACAGCCCAGAACATGACACCATTTTCCATGCAATATTCTATAGCTTCCTGTAGAGCGTCACCATCCCGGAATGTCCACAGGATAAGTTTATGCCCCTGCTCAGACAATGCTTTAAGGGTATCAAATGCGCCGGGCAAGGGTTTTCCTATCTCCGGATAGTTGTGTTCAACGATTGTTCCGTCAAAATCAACAGCAATGCGCAGGAAATCTTCCATGTTTTTATTCTGTTTTATATAATACTACCCTTGTGTTAGCGGCGTCACCAGCCGGTTGCATATCCATTTTTTCGTTGGTAAGGCTGCGTATCTTTGTTTTGGATACTTCATCGGAATCTTCAAATTCAATGGTGATGATTGTCCCGTTTGGATTAATGCTCCATTCACCTTGCCGTGGTGGTTCTATGGATAATTTTGTGTAAGAACCGTCTGCACGGAAAATAAATTCGCTCTTTTCTTTGAGCTCCTGGTATTTCTGTTTGAAAATCTCCATGTACTCATCCGACAATTCAACATCCATATACATGGTATCCAGTTTCCAATGGCCTACAAGGTAATTTTCATGTTTTTGTTTCAGATTTGTTTGTGCCAGGCTTGTTATCGCCGGGAGCATCATTATCAAGAGCGGAATTAGAAGTTTTTTCATGGCTGTCATTTTTTATGTTTTCATTAAAATTAATATTAAATATACGTACGTCAAGGTTTATAGGTTTCAACAATTCGGGCAATCTTTTTTTGCTGGTGTCGGAAAAAAACACCTGCCCGTACTTATCATCAGACAATAACTGTACCAATTGATTTATTCTGAAATCGTCCAGTTTGTCAAAAATATCGTCAAGCAATAAAACAGGCGGAATACCCATGGTTTGACGGATAAAATCAAATTGAGCCAGTTTCAGAGCAATGATAAATGTTTTTTGCTGCCCCTGTGATCCGGTTTTTTTTAAGCTGTGTCCGTTTAATTCAAAATACAAGTCATCCCTGTGTATGCCGGTGGTTGTGTGATGAAAGAGTAAATCCTTTTTCCTGTTTTCTTCCAGCAATTCAAGGAGTGGTTTGTGATGAAGCGAAGATTTATAAGCGATGTTAACTTGTTCCTGCTTTCCTGAAATGTCAGCGTAGTATTGATTAAAAATGGGAATCAGCGCATTTACCGCTTCATTGCGTTTTTGATGAATGTATTTGCCGGTAGTGTGCATCCGTTCATCCCATATCAAAAGGGCATCTTTATCGTAAGGGTTTTCGGCGGTGATTTTTTTTAAAAGGGCGTTTCGCTGCTCAAGTGCCCTGTTGTAGTCTATCAGTTGTTTGAGAAACTGTTTGTCGTACTGGGAAATCACGCCGTCAATGTATTTGCGCCGCAGATCACTACCCAGGTGTATCATTTCGGTGTCCGATGGTGTAATGAATACCAGTGGTAGTTCCCCTATATGTTCAGAAAACTTTTCATAGGCTTTGCCATTTCGCTTGATATGTTTCTTTCCCTGCCTTTTTAATCCGCACAACATGGAAGTCTGTTTGCCTTTAATGATGTATTTTCCTTCGATGACAAATATATCTTCATCATGGCGGATGTTTTGCCTGTCAATGGCATTGAAGTGGCTTTTGGTAAATGATAAATAATAAATGGCATCCATCAGGTTGGTCTTCCCTGCACCGTTTTTCCCAAGAAAACAATTGAAACGGGGAGAAAATTCCGTTTCAAACGCTTTGATGTTTTTATAATTCAGTATGGAAATGTGCTTCAGGTACATCATCGTGTAAAAGTACATAAAATACATGAAAATTTCAATTGTTTTATTAAACTAAAACCTGGGATTTTTGTATTATTGACATACATCAAAACCTCAGAATATGGAAAATTTTGTGTTTCACAACCCGGTAAAAATCATTTTCGGGAAAGGCGAAATTGCCGGTCTTGCCAAGGAAATTCCTGAAAACAACAAAGTAATGGTCTTGTACGGTGGTGGTTCGATAAAAAAGAATTTTGTTTACGATGCGGTAAAGAATGCATTGAAAAATCATGATTGGACAGAGTTTGGCGGCATTGAACCTAACCCCGAATATGAGACCCTGATGCAGGCGGTTGACATCGTGAAATCAGAAAATGTGGATTTTTTACTTGCCGTGGGTGGGGGATCTGTCATCGACGGGGTAAAATTTGTTGCAGCAGCGTCTGTTTATCAGGGCAATGATCCATGGGACATGCTTTCAAAAGGCGCAAAAGTAAAAAATGCTTTGCCGACGGGTACTGTACTTACACTGCCAGCAACCGGTTCAGAAATGAATTTCACCGCGGTGATAAGCAGAAACAGCACAAAAGAAAAATTGCCGTTGTCACATCCCCGTTTGTACCCCCGGTTTTCTGTGCTTGACCCCGAAGTGGTTTATTCATTACCCAAAAAACAAGTTCAAAATGGGATCGTGGATGCGTTTGTCCATGTCATAGAGCAATACCTGACCTATTCTGTCAACGCTGAAGTGCAGGACAGGTGGGCAGAAGGCCTTCTGATGGCCCTGATGAATACCGGCCCTGAGATTCTGTCGGATCAACAAAGTTATGAGCATGCGGCCAACCTGATGTGGGAAGCTAACAATGCCCTTAATGGTATATTACGGTGTGGCGTGCCGGAAGATTGGTCAACGCACATGATTGGCCATGAAATTACCGCTTTGCATGGTATTGATCATGCTGAAACCCTGGCCATTGTATTGCCGGGGGTGATGCAGGAAATGCGTAAAGAGAAGTCTGAGAAATTATTGCAATACGCCGGACGGGTTATGGGTATTCGTGATGATATACCCGAAGGTAAAAGGATAGATAAAGTGATAGACAAAACGGAGGATTTTTTTAAAAGTATGGGAATGAAAACCCGGCTTTCAGACCATGACATAGACATGGATACCATTGATGAGATTGAAAAACGGTTCAGTCGGAGGCCGGGATTTGATGCACTGGGTGAACGTGAAAACCTGTCGCCTTTGCGGGTGAAACAAATTCTTGAAAACAGGTTGTAGCGTAATTATTTATTTGAGGACATTGCCCAGTGACCGTCGTTTGTTTTTGTTTCCGGTCATGGCGTTCATCATTTTCTTGGTTTGTTTGAATTGTTTCAGTAAGCGGTTGATATCCTGTACAGAGCTGCCACTTCCTTGTGCAATTCTTGCCCTTCTGCTTCCGTTAATGAGTTGAGGGTTTTTACGCTCTTCTGGCGTCATCGAACGAATGATGGCTTCAATGCCTTTAAACGCATCGTCATCAATGTCAAGGTCGCGGATGGCTTTGCCCATGCCGGGTACCATGCTCATCAAATCCTTGATGTTGCCCATTTTTTTGATTTGCTGTATTTGTTTGATAAAATCATCAAAATCAAACTGGTTTTTTGCAATGCGCTTTTGCAGCTTGCGGGATTCTTCTTCGTCGAATTGTTCCTGAGCTTTTTCCACCAGAGAAACCACATCTCCCATGCCGAGGATGCGATCGGCCATTCGTTTGGGATGGAATACATCCAATGCATCCATTTTTTCCCCCTGGCTCATGAATTTGATGGGCTTATTTACTACCGAGCGTATGGTAAGGGCAGCTCCTCCTTTGGTGTCACCATCAAGTTTTGTCAGAACAACACCGTCGTAATTCAACCTGTCGTGAAATTCTTTGGCTGTGTTAACAGCGTCCTGACCGGTCATGGAATCAACCACAAAAAGGGTTTCCGAGGGATTTGCCGCTTCCTTTATGGATGCTACTTCCTGCATCATTTTTTCATCGATGGCAAGGCGTCCGGCGGTATCAATAATGACCGTATCGTAACCATTTTCTTTGGCGTGGCGAATGGCATGTTTTGATATTTTCACCGGTTGTTTGTTGTCTTCTTCAGTATAAACGGGAACCTCTATTTGTTCTCCGAGGGTTTGGAGTTGATCTATCGCTGCAGGCCTGTAAACGTCTCCGGCCACCAGCAAAGGATGACGTCCGCGTTTGGATTTTAAAAACCGTGCCAGCTTAGCGGAAAAGGTTGTTTTACCACTTCCCTGAAGGCCGGCAACCAAAATAACGGCAGGTTTTCCTGAAAGATCAATATCCACGGATTCGCTTCCCATCAGTTCAGCCAACTCATCATGAACAACCTTAACCAACAATTGACCCGGCTTTACACTGTTGAGGACATTTTGTCCCATGGCTTTTTCCTTGACATTGTTGGTAAATTCTTTTGCAATTTTATAGCTGACATCAGCATTGAGTAATGCACGGCGAACATCTTTCAAGGTTTCTGCAACGTTAACTTCCGATATTTTGCCTTCGCCTTTGAGTATCTTAAACGATCGTTCTAATCTGTCGGATAAATTTTCAAACATAATCTTGTTGTATTATTTATTTGGTGCAAAAATAATCAATTCACGTAAGGATATCAATATTTTTTTTTATCTGTGTTGTGGAACGGAACTGGTGGCTTTGATTTTACTGCAAAATTCATGGAAATCCGGGAATGTTTAATCCCCCGTTTGTTCTAAGCCGGGGCTTTTCAGATTTTATGAACCACATAAGCTTAACGATGAATAAAGTGTGCATCAGCAGTTACAGAAAATCAAAATAATTTATCATCAATATAAGCAACCTTTTGTGATTCATTACGTTTACATTAATAGTGAAGATTAATAACCTCAAAAACCTATATCATTATGAAAAAATATGCCCTTCTTTTTCTGCTGTCAATGAGTATTGTACTGTCCGGCTTTGCTCAAAGAGCCTTTCATCACTCCCCGGATACCGTTTACCTGCCCGATGGTTCAGGCGTGTCTTATACCACAAGCATTTATGTATCCGGTTATGCGCCCGGCACTACCATTACCTCACCGTTTGACCTGGTGAGTGTGTGTGTGAACATGGAACATTCATACCTCGGTGATCTGATATTTTCGCTGACTGCCCCAGATGGAACAACAATCACATTGCAAGCTCAGGGAGGCGGTGGTACCTATTTAGGTGAGCCCATTGACGATGCCAACGATGGCATTCCCGGTGTTGGTTATGATTACTGCTGGACGCCCAACCCCATGTATGGCACAATGACCCAGATGGCAGATAGCTTTCAAACGTTGCCGGAAGGCAGTTATACTTCTTACGAACCGTTTAGTGATTTGATTGGATGTCCCGTTAATGGACAATGGTATATAACCATAACTGACAGCTTGGCTGTTGATGACGGTTTTATTTTTCATTGGGGCATAAATTTGTTTGGTGATCCCTTATATTACGATTTGCTGCAAGGCCGGGTTTTTGCTGATCTCAATGAAAACAATGTTTTTGATGCAGAAGACCTTCCCATACCTGATATCATGGTGAAAGCCGAACCCGGCACCCATTACGGTATCACCAATGAAGATGGCATTTATTCCATCTGGGTTGATTCGCTGGATTATACAATAAGCCAATTGAATATCCCGTCTATGTGGGAACAATCATACCCGCTCAATCCGGATTATCACTCCGTTTCTTTGGATGATAATGAAGTCATAGATACAATTTCAGGCCTGGATTTTGCCAATACCACCGATTGTTATTACCCTGAATTGAGTGTGGATGCCATGTTTTGGTGGGGCGGCCTTTGCACGGAAACTTCATTGCTTATTTCTTATGAAAACAATGGTATCATTGCTTCTGACAGTACAACCATTACCGTTGAACTGGATGACAACCTGATTTATGATCACGGAGGAAACCTGATAGCACAAGATGGTAATTTGCTTACCTTTGATGTGGGCACTGTACAACCTTCCTCAGGTGGGTCTTTTATGATTTATGGTGATTATGCTTGTGATCCGGATTTGCTTGGTACTACCCTTTGTGTTGAAGCCCATATTTATCCCGATGATGTATGCGAACCCGATGATCCCACCTGGGACCACTCCAGCGTTGAAGTGGAAGGCGAGTGCGTTGGCGACAGCCTGATATGTTTTACGATTACCAACACGGGAGATCCCGGCGACGGTGACATGGCCGGAACATCCGAATACCGTTTGTTTGAAGACAATGTGCTTGTGGAAACCGGAACATTTCAGCTCGTCGGAGGTGAAACCATGGAAATGTGCTGGCCGGCAACAGGTACAACTTTGAGGTTGGAAGCAGATCAAAGACCCGGTCATCCCGGCAACAGTGAGCCACAGGCAAGCATTGAGCAATGTGGTGACCCCAACAATTCCCTCGGTGAAATACTACCTGTTCCCTTAGACGACCAGGATCCTTTTGTGGATATCGAATGCGTGGAAGTTGCCGGTTCCTGGGACCCCAACGATAAAGCTGTGTTGCCCCAGGGCATAACGCAACACCATTACATAGATTCCACAGACATGCTGGAATACCGGATACGATTCCAGAACACAGGAAACGCGCCGGCAGAAAAAGTGGTTATCATTGATACCATTTCAGAATACCTGGATGTGGCTACTTTTTCACCCATTGCTTCAAGCCACTCCTGCGAAATTGATTTTCCCCTGCCCAATGTGATTCGCTGGACCTTTGAAGGCATCAACCTGCCTGACAGCAATGCCAATGAGCCCGAAAGCCATGGGTTTGTAAAGTTTGAAATAGAGCAAGAGCCCGGAAACCAAATCTATACCGAGATCACCAACGGCGCGGGCATTTATTTTGACTACAATTTGCCCGTTATAACCAATGACGTGTTTAACATCATCGGTAAGATGGATGAAGTCATCACTGACAATCCCGAAATAAACACACAGCAACAGGTGGATGTGTTCCCGAACCCTGCCGCAGATTACGTGTTGTTTAACGTGGATGCTGATAAGTACAGCATTGAATTGTATGATGGGTACGGCCGGATAATCCGGCACATACAGGGCATCACATCTGCCGAATACCGCATGCCGGCAAGCAATATCAACCATGGCGTTTATTACTACCGGATAAAAGACCAGAGTGGTGTGGTTGGTGCAGGGAAATTGGTGATTACTGAATGAGTTTGAATAAGAAAAGCGAGAGGTGAATATTCATGATTTTAAATAATGTTGTATCAGATACAACGATTTAACATTTATATACGTCTTTTCTAAAACTCACTTCTAAAATAATTAGCTATGAAAAAAATCAGCCTTCTAATTGTACTTGTAATTGGCTTTTTGCTGCATGGCTTCTCCCAAAATCAGGAATGGACTGTTTTTGATACCGGTAATTCCGGATTGCCAGGTAATACTGTATATTCAATCGCCATAGACAGTAATCAGAATAAATGGATTGGAACTTATAACGGTTTAGCAAAATTTGATGGTACTGACTGGACAGTGTATGATACAGATAATTCCGGGTTGCCTGTTAATGATTTGAGGTCAATTACTATAGACGATGAGCAAAATAAATGGATTGGAACATGGGGCGGTGGTTTAGCAAAATATGACGGAACTGAATGGACTATCTATAATTCTGATAATTCCGGATTGCCTTATAATGTTGTATATTTAATCGCCATAGACAATGACCAAAACAAATGGATTGGAACTTATGACGGTTTAGCAAAATTTGATGGCATTGACTGGACAGTGTATAATGAGAATAATTCCGGGTTGCCTAACAATAAAATAAGATCAATTGCTATAGACAATGAGCAAAATAAATGGATTGGAACTTCAGACTCAATTGCAAGTGGTTTAGCAAAATTTGATGGCACTGACTGGACAGTTTATAATACCGGTAATTCCGGATTGCCTCATAATTCGATATGGTCACTTGCTATAGACAATGACCAGGATAAATGGATTGGAACTTATAACGGATTAGCAAAATTTGATGGGACTGACTGGACAGTATATGACACAGATAATTCCGGTTTGCCTGATAATTGGGTAAATTCTATTGCCTTAGACAATGATCAAAACAAATGGATCGGAACTTATGGCGGTGGTTTAGCAAAATTTGATGGCAATGACTGGACAGTGTATAATACCGATAATTCCGGTTTGCCTGATAATGATGTAAGGTCAATCGCTATAGACAATAACCAGAATTTATGGATTGGAACTGATGGTGGCTTAGCTCTTTTTAATGAGGATTGGATGACATCGTTAATATGTTTAACAGGCCGGGTTTTCGCTGACATTAACGAAAATGATGTCTATGATGCAGGTGATTGTCCTTTACCGGATATAATGCTGCAAGCGAATCCGGGTCCCTATTACGGCATAACCAATAACGAGGGGCAATATAAGATATGGGTTGACACCACCGAAGAGCATGTGGTGACTTCCCTGCTTGATTCTGAAATATGGCATTTGTCATACCCTGAAGACTCTTCTTACTCAGTACCTGTGAGCAATGAAGACACGGTTTCCGGATTGGATTTTGCCTATGTGGCAGACACTTATTGCCCTGACATGGAAGTGGATATTGGTTTGTTCCCTGTCGTC
>CAZGPW010000246.1:0-14486 GCA_964527535.1 uncultured Bacteroidales bacterium | reverse complement strand
CAATTGCCTCCGGGATTTATTGGGAAACGTTTTGAAAAAGCACGTAATTTCTGGAAAAGATCAACACGAAAAATTAAACGTGAAAACCTGGCAGAATGACAATAAAAAAGAAAATAAGCCCTTTTCTGATATTGCGCCTGTTGGGCATTGCGTTGTTTGTGTTCATCCTTTTCCGTATTGACTTCGGTGAAATGCTTGGGGAACTAAAACAACTTGACGTTCGATATTTTTTGTGGGGGATTTTCTTCCAGGTATTGGTTTTATCCTTTAAAGGCATTCGATGGCATGTGATGAACGACGGACGTTCTGCATCTCCTTTTTGGATCAGAAGTTTTGGGCGTTTTTTTGAAAGCTATGCCATCGGTGTGGTTACGCCAGGCAGGTTGGGGGAATTGCTGAAAGCCGGACATGAACACAACAGAAATGAAAAAGCAAACAGCTTTATCCGCGTGGTATCCGAGCGGGGTTTTGATGTCAGTATTTTTGTTCTGATTGCAGTGGCTGCCTTGTTTTTTGGTCAATTTATCCAGATCGAAAACATGTCAAAATGGTTGTTTTTGATGTTGGGATGTGTTTTGCTGGTGGTGTCTTTTCTGCTGTTGAGTTCTCAAAAATCACTGGCGATATTGCAAAAGATCATGCGCCGTTTGCCGGGAAAATTTTCACAGATTGATATTAAAGGGAAACAATACCGGAAAGGAACAGTGATGATCGTGTTTCTGTTTTCTTTACTGAGCAACGCAAGTTATTTTGTTTCATGTTATTTTCTGGCTCTGAGTGTAAATTTGTCAATCCCATTGATTGATGTGTCTGCCGGGGTAGCCATTGCCGGATTATTGAACATGCTGCCCGTCACCATCATGGGACTGGGCACACGGGAATTGATATTTTTGAGTGTGTTCAGTTCACTGCCATCAGCCTCAGTGCTGGCATTTTCGATTACCATCCTGCTGGTGGCGCAATTTGGCGGAGGGTTGTTATCGTTATTGCTGGGCCAAATATTTTTATTCATCGACCGGAAAAACATTAGAAAGGCAAACAAATGAAAAAACACATTATCGTTACAGGCGCAAATGGTTACCTGGGGAAATATGTCCTTACAGAAGCCATCAAACAGGGATATCATGTTATTGGCTTTAAATATAACCATGTGAGATCGGTTATCATTGATCATCCACATATCGAGTACATTGACTGCGATATCCGCAAAGACATCCTTTCTCAACCGGGAATTGAAGAAACAGTAAAGGATAAACAGATTTTTGGCATTGTAAACGCGGCAGCCTTGCTGGGAAGTTCCGATTACGATGAAAATTATCAGGTCAATGCACAGGGTGTACGTAACGTCATAGATTTCGCTGAAAAAACAGGGATTAAAAAGCTTGTTCAGATCAGCAGTGTGGTGGTGATGAAACAAATCAAAGGCCCTTACGGGATCACAAAATTAAAAGGACAGGAATTTCTGGAGGCTTCAGCCCTGGATTATACCACATTTATTCCTGCCATGATTCTTGGCCCGGAAAGCCTTGGCATCAACAGGGTATTGAAAAATGTATTTCGTTTTCCGCTGGTAGTGCCGCTTATTGGCTCCGGCAAGCAAACGCAGCATCCCATTTTTGTCAAAGATTTTGCAAAATACATTGTCAAATCCATTGAAACGCCGGCCACAAACAGAAAAACATACGAAATAGGAGGCGATACCGTGTTGTCTTTCAAGGCCTTGATAAAGCTCATCCTGGAAATCAGGAACAAGAAAAGAATATTTGTGCCTGTCCCGGTATTTGTCGCTTCATTTCTTGGTAAATTGTTCCAGTCAACGCAGAAAGTGCCTGTGTTTACTGCTGAACATGTGAAAGGCATTTTGCAGGATTCCAAACTGAATACGGAAGCCCTCAAACGTGATTTGGATTTCAATCCCATCCCCCTGAAAGAAGCACTTCAATACAGCCTTGATGAAATAGGTACAGACTGGGATAAATTCATCGCCCCGCATCCCGAAAAGACAATCAAAATTGATTAAAACTGAAAATAAATAAAGGGCTGTATTTCCGCTGACCTCACCTGGTAGAGGATAAATACCACCACAACGGCTACCAGCACTTTCAGGTACCAGGGCATGTCAATAAACCACTGCATGTATTTGTCTTTGAACGATTTTGGCAGCCAATGCACAAGGTATCCGAACAACATCAGCGCAAAAATATAGCCGTAAGAACCCAGGATATCAGGTATTTGACGGATTTGTTCGGCATCGAACAAAGTGCCGATTCTGGTGATGATATTGCCGGCCGCTTTCATGCTCTGTGCCCTGAAAAATATCCAGGCAAGACTCACCAGGTTGAACGTGAAAAACACAGAAAGAAAATGGCTCAGCACATTTTTCTTTTTCGTGGTTTTCCCTGTGATTTGCAGCCACAGTTTATGTATCGCCAGCCCGATGCCATGCAATCCGCCCCAGATGACAAAACGCCAGGCAGCGCCATGCCATAAGCCACCCAGTAACATGGTTATCATCAGGTTGATGTAGGTGCGTGTTTTGCCTTTGCGGTTACCGCCCAGCGGGATGTATAAATAGTCGCGCAACCACGATGACAATGAAATATGCCACCGCCGCCAGAAATCCGTGATGTTTTTGGCCTTGTACGGAGAGTTAAAGTTGAGGGGCAGCCTGAATCCCAGCAGCAGTGCTACACCAATGGCTATATCCGTATAGCCTGAAAAGTCACAGTAAATCTGCAAGCCGTATCCGTAAACGCCCAGCAGATTTTCAAACCCTGTGTACAATTCAGGATTGGCAAACACCCTGTCCACAAAATTGATGGATATGAAATCTGATATGACCATTTTTTTGATCAGCCCGTTGAGAATCAAAAACAAGGCTTTCCCAAACTCTTGTTTTGTGAGTTGATATTTTATATAAAGCTGGGGGATGAAATCTGCCGCCCGCACAATCGGCCCTGCCACAAGCTGGGGAAAAAAGGATACATAAAAGCCGAAATCAACAATGTTTTTTACGGGTTTGGTTTTGCCGCGATACACATCCACTGTATAACTGATGGTCTGAAAAGTAAAAAATGAAATTCCGACAGGCAAAATGATGGATGATGCATCAAAACTGCTGCCGGCAAGTTGATTTGTCCAGTAAGCCAGCAGGTCTATGACTTCGTAATTGGTGCTGAAAACATCGTTGATGGTTTCTACCAGCAGATAGGCATACTTGAAATAAGCCAACAAGCCAAGGTTGACAAACACAGACAATCCGACAAACAGCTTTTTTTTCCATTTTTCAGGCGACGTATAAATCAATTGCCCGAGGGTATAATCCACCAGTGTGGAAAAAATAAGGATGGTAAAAAAATGTCCGCCGGATTTCCAGTAGAAAAACAGGCTGAAAAGGAACAAGTAGGTATTGCGGAGTGCGTTTTTCTTGTAAACAAAGACATAAAACAAAAGCAACAAAGCAAAAAACACCCAGAAGTAAATGTGGGTAAAGATCATGGGTTCCCGCGGATCGTACAAGAAAAAGTTTTTTATAAAATCCATTGTAATTATTCAGTCATTAGTTAAGCTGTTTTGCCACAGATTACACTAATTTGCGCAGATTTTAATCAGTGTTAATCAGTGAAATTTGTGGCATTTCCTTGTTTATAAATAAATCATATTCCTGGTTAGTTCCTTCATCTAATTCGTTGTTTTGTTTTCAATGTGTTGATTGTATGTCCGTAAAAATGCGTTAAACATCAGGTTTGCCTGCAGCGTGTATCCTTTTTTGTTGAAATGCAATTTGTCCCGTGCCGTGAGCCCTGCCCTGTACCATGACATGATGGCGTTCAGTTCGCCCATGATATCGTAAAAATCCCATACCATAAAATGCTTTTCCCTGCCCAGTTTCAGTATCACTTCTGACGCTTTTTCAGTGCTGTAATTCAGGTATTTCCGGTAGCGGTAATTGTCCCCCGGCGTGACCCATAAAACAGCAGCATCAGGAGCCGCCCGCTGAATACGTGATAAAAGTGTGCGGCAGTTGGATTCAAATTTCTCAGCCTCAAATTTGCTCGTGTATGCATCGTTGGTTCCCAGTGAGATGATAATGAAATCCGGCGACAGGCATGAAATTTCTTTTTCCAGCAGCGGGCAACGCAACCACGATTTCGTTTTAGCACCATTGACGCCCACCGAATGATACACAATGCCCGGGCCATCGCTAATGAATTGAAATCCCCTCAACACAAATTCGGCATTGGCTGTATTTTTGTGTATCATAATGTCCATTGCATCCAATGGCCTGTCAAACCGGAATTCCGAAAAACCGGAATCGGGTTTATGCTGTAAGGTGTAGGTTAAGCTTGAATCTTTGGGCATGATTTCCCATGCCGCTGTATCCATGTTATGAAAAACACGCAATGTGTTGAACGTATAAGGCAGATAATTGTCTTCTTTAAAAGAGATTTGTATGCCGGCTTTTTGGTCTGTTGTAGCTACCTGATAACCGGCTATTCCCAGCGGACACATCCGTTCTTTTTCCACATTTTTACATGCTTCCCAGTCCCCGGTGTATGTCACTGAAAAGTTCCAGGGATTATTTGAATTGGCCATTTTAACCGGAAAAATAAACCCCCTGCCGCCATTCAGTCCCCAGGCCATTTTTTGAAATCGCTTGCGCAGGTGTCCTGATATATAATCTGCCTGAACATGGGAATCCCCGATGTGCAGGATGTTTATTTCTCCTTTTCCTGTCAAAATGAGATTATCAAGTTTGTTGAAAAACATGCCTGCCTGTTGATGATTGTTCATTATGAAATTGTTGTCATCATAATCAATAAAGTCATATTTTTCTATCTCAAAGGGATTGAGCTGGGCATGCAGTGTGACAGGAAATAAAACAGCACACAGCATCACGCAAATCAGCCGTATATTATTTTTACTCCTTTTCAGCATCGGGTTGGTTTTTGACTTTCCTGTAATCATGGTATTCCAGCATGATGGCATTGTATAACATGTTGCTTATAATGCGTGATCCTTTCAGGTTGAAATGTGTAAAATCCTTTTTGGCCAGCGGTGGTTCAGCCCACACCCAGCTTGGCATGGAATTTTCACCGCCCATCGCTTCGTACATATCCCAGAATACCACATCAGCCCGTTTTGCAGCGTTTTTCTGTGCATCACGGATGTGCTCTATGCAATCATACGTAACATAATTTGTGCCTTTTTTGGTTGACATATCTGATATGCCGACAACAATGATGGCCATATCGGGATTCAGCCTTTTAAGCACTGTGAGCTGATGATATATCCATTTTTCGTAATATGAAAAATCCTCCCTGTCTTTTTGCACTATATTCACCCCAAACTGAAACAACAATAGTTTGGTGTTAAACTCCCTGAACCAGGAATGCAGGTAAGCCGGGGATACTTTTGAAAACACGGTTCCTGCATTGCCCCGTAACGGCAAATTATCGAGGATAACCCCATTGTTGCTTTGGAGGGATAAAGCATAAACATCCGGACTATCGTATCCCGACATATGAACAGAGAAGGCATTCATAAGCGAATCGCACAGCACATAAGACTGAATGCCTGATGCAGGGGTAAGGCTGTCCGTTTTGATAACGGCATCATTGTTGTCTTTTATTGTAATCCTGACGGGTGCATTCAAGTTCCCATAATAAAGGAGAGCATTATCCCAGCGCTGTGCATTTCTGTACCCCTGAAATGAATTTTCCACTGAAAAATTTCCTTCATACCATACCGAATCATTGGAAATGCTGTCATTCCATGTAGGTGCATACCTAAACACAGCCATGGCCGGGCCATAATTTTTATGGGTAATAACG
This sequence comes from uncultured Bacteroidales bacterium, assembly GCA_964527535.1. Lineage (GTDB taxonomy): Bacteria > Bacteroidota > Bacteroidia > Bacteroidales > ML635J-15 > JAQIBY01. The sequence continues at coordinate 8,652 of CAZGPW010000246.1, read as the reverse complement.
GTGTCTTTTTTCCCGAACAGGGTATGCCGTTGCCATTCATCTGAGGGATTTACAAACCATGACAACTTTTGAGCCACAGGTTTGACAGCAAGATAACCGGGACCATGACCACCAAAACTTTGTTGTAACCGCTGGCGTAAAAAACCCGAAATACGGCCGGTTTCAATTTGAGAATCGCCGTAATGCATTATCCGTACCGGACGGAAAGCTTGGGCAGACGTTTCAAGTTCCCTGAAAAAATTATAAAGGCTTTGTTTTCCTTTGTCTGTATATTCAAGGGGATATTCAGATGCCGCCAGTACTTCGGCATCAGCCCTTACAGTATCTGCAATTGCAGATGTATCAGCCCTGGTTGTATCAACCCTCAATTGCCTCCTGACAATGTTGTCAATGTCAGCATATTCAATTTTTTGCGGATGAAGAAATTCCCGGAGGGATGGGAAAGTCAATTCTACATTCCCGATTTTTATACCATCTTTTGGAAAAAAATAAGCAAGCACAGCAAGCATGAAAAGCACAGCAAACAGAAAGCCCAGTATGTGCTTTGGTTTTATCATTTGCTGCCTTGTTTTTTGATTTTGAGTTTTTGCCCCGGCCGGATATCATGAGGGTTGATGTTGTTCCACCGCAAAATGTCCTGGTCGCTGATGCCGGAAAATTGTTGCGCAATTTGCCATGGGTTGTCTCCTGGTTTTACGGTGTATAAAATGTATGTGCCGTGTTTTAATTCTTTCTTTATTTGGTGTTTTGGTGATGTTTCACTGACTGTTTTGCCTTCGCGTGCCTGTTTTTCTGCAAAACGCATTGTCTCAAGGGCAGCGTAATCACTTTGTTTTGATTTTGGTACGTAAATTACCAATTGTTGCCCGGCGACGATAAAATTTCCATGTGTATTGTTCCAATACCGAATTTCAGCAGCGGTGGTGTCAAACCATTCTGCAATAAAGCCAATGTTATCCCCGCTTTTGACAGTATATTGAACAGGAACGTAATCATTCCCCGGCGTATGTTTGTTTTGTGTACCAGGTGCAGCCGGTTTAAAGTAAAAGCTATCTTTATAGTGATACATCTTATCTTCACAGGTTAAAAATATTTCTGATATGCCATCGGGAAGCAGCAATGGCAAGTTGACATCAGAGCTTGCAGGAATAACATTTTTAACATATTGCGGATTCAACATTTCTATATCTTTTTCCTGAATCCCGGTAAATTCAGAAATCTGTCCAAAGTGCAAGGTATCCTTTACCAATACGGTATCTTTTGGTTTTTCTGAATTGTAATCCGCCGGGGACAAATTGAATTTTTCAGGATGATGTATCAAGATGTTGAGGGCTGTAAAAGCATGGTATGTATCAATTTCCGGTTCGGGGAGCTGGCTGAACACCTGTTTGAGATTGTTGGGATTTTTTGTATTTTTCAGTGCCATGTTTACCCTGGCAGGCCCACAAATCATGGCTGCAACTGCCAGGGGATTTGTCTCAAATGAAGCATAAAAATCCTTTAGCATTTGTGCGGCTGCCTGTGTGGATTTGTCTGATAATCGCCGTTCATCTATGTATTCATCTACCATGAGCCCATAGAGCCTTGCCGTGCTGTATTTAAAATGCCAGTTTCCAACGCCCCCGTTATCTGACACATAATCAGGCAACATGGGTGATGAAACCAGGGGGTAATATGCCAGTTCCGGAGGGAGTGAATGATTTTCGAATATCTGACCAAACTTTTTCTGCAGATCTTTTGCCAATCCAAGAATGAGATTTGTTTCTGCAGGGTATTCATACGCATAAAACATCAGGAATGCCGATGTTTTTTCTTTGTTTACAACGGGAACAGTTTTGCCGGCATTTTCCAGAAAGCTTGTAATGTCTGCAGACGAAGGCCATATATGTGGCGCATGCAAATCCCGGTTTTTTTCTTTATCCGGCCTTAAGTGTCCGGTTACCGAGGTTAACCGGTTTTCAAATTTAATCCGCGTTTTAGAAGGTAAGTCAGGGTAGAATGTTTGGGCATACAATGTTATTGCCATTGTTGGCAGCAGAATAAGCAATAATGTTGACCCTGCATATTTCATGTTTGCATGGTGTTATATTTGCTCCAGCAAACGCCTCATGCTTACCTTTTCTTTCACTACCTTTTCAATGTTTTCGATTGGTATTCTTTCCTGTTTCATGCTGTCACGTTCGCGGATGGTAACGGTGTTATCTTCGAGGCTTTGATGATCGACGGTAATGCAATAGGGCGTGCCAATGGCGTCCTGGCGGCGGTATCTTCGTCCTATGCTGTCCTTTTCTTCGTAATAGCAGTTGAAATCATATTTTAGTTCATCCATGATTTTACGTGCAATTCCGGGCAAGCCGTCTTTTTTTACCAATGGCAAAACAGCCACTTTATAAGGAGCCAACGGAGCCGGTATTTTCATGACAATGCGGGTTTCTTTCTCCAGTTTCTCTTCGGTATAGGCTGCTGCCAGTACCATAAGAAAAGTACGGTCGAGACCAATGGAAGTTTCCACAACATAAGGCACATAGCTTTCTCCCCTTTCATTGTCATAATACTGGATTTTCTTTCCGGACATTTCCTGATGCCTGCCCAGGTCAAAATCGGTACGTGAATGAATACCTTCTAATTCTTTAAATCCAAACGGAAAATCAAACTCAATATCATAAGCTGCCGATGCATAATGGGCCAGTTTATCGTGTTCGTGTAATCTGAACAATGTCTCATCGAATCCCAGGGCTTTGTGCCAGTTCATGCGTTTATCACGCCAGTAAGGGAACCATTCTTTTTCAGTGCCGGGTTGAACAAAATACTGCATTTCCATCTGTTCAAATTCGCGCATGCGGAAAATAAACTGGCGGGCAACAATTTCGTTTCGGAAAGCTTTTCCGATTTGGGCAATACCGAAAGGCAGACTTTGCCGTCCTGTTTTTTGTACGTTCAGGTAATTGACAAATATCCCCTGAGCGGTTTCGGGACGGAGGTAAATTTTTGCCCCGGCAACTGATCCCAGTTTTGTGTCAAACATCAGGTTAAATTGCCGCACATCTGTCCAGTTGCGTGAACCGGATACAGGATCAGCGATCTCTTCATCCAAAATAATTTGTTTTAACTCATCGAGGTTTTCGGATTTCAACGCTTCGATAAAACGTAAGCGAAGTTTTTCAATTTTTCCTAGGTATTTTACCACACGTGGATGTGTACTGACAAACTTCTCTTCATCAAAATCTTTTCCAAAGCGTTTTTTGGCTTTTTGAATTTCTTTATCCACCTTTTTTTGGATTTTATCCAGGTGTTCTTCAATGAGCTCATCGGCACGGTATCGTTTTTTGGAGTCTTTATTATCTATGAGCGGGTCGTTAAAAGCATCAACATGCCCGGAGGCTTTCCACACTTTGGGATGCATGAATATTGCCGAGTCCAGTCCGACAACGGTTTCCTGCATTTTCACCATGGCATCCCACCAATATTGCTTGATGTTGTTTTTCAACTCTACGCCGGTTTGGCCGTAATCGTACACCGCACTTAATCCGTCGTATATGTCGCTTGATTGAAAAATAAAGCCGTATTCTTTGGCATGTGAAATGATTTTACTGAAATTGTCTTGTGCCATTGATGTTATCTGTTTAGAATTTTAATTTACAAAGTTAATAGAATGGATGAAATTTCATCATTTTCAGGTTGTCAAATATGAGGACAAGGAAAAGCCATTTATTTCTCTACTACCCTATTGATAAATTTGTAAGGATTTTGGAATCAAATCCAAAATATTACTTATAATTTTGGAATTGATTCCAAAATTATGAATTGCTTTTCAATCTGCTAAATACTTGTACCCTGAAAACAAAAAGCAGGGTATGTTTTTTAATTTACAGAAAAACAATCTTTTACAAGCTGTCGGAAATGATAATATAATCAATTAAATTTCATATTTTCTCCTTTATCCACCTTGACTTTTACAGCACGGTCACCCTGAAATTTTGCTTCATACATTACTTCCCCACGGTGCCCGTAATACACCACTTTTCCTTCTTTGCTTCCGTTTTTATAATTGATTTCTGATTTCAAACGGCCGTGCCCGTACCAGGTTTTCCATTGTCCGTGAGGGTCCCCTTCTTCGTTGTATTCCTCCTGCCTGACGAGGTCCCCATGCTCATTGTACATTTTCCATATGCCTACTTTCACACCGTGATTGTATTCGCCTTCCATGCGTGTTTTTCCCTGCATTGAAAATTTCTTGTAAGCTCCATGCAGAACGGGCTTTTTGTCATAATCGTAATTTTCAGTGTCTTCTTGTTTATCGACGGGTTCCTGGATGTAATTTTCAATCATTTGTTTTTTCCCATTGGGATACCAGTAGGTAGCTTTGCCGGAATAAAGACCATCTTCATAATTCACTTCTACTTTTTTTACCCCTGTATCGTAATAACTTGTCCATGTTCCCTGCATTACACCACCGGTGTAATGTCCTTTCATTTTCAACTGGCCGTTTTCAAAATATTCTTTCCATTCTCCAATTTCCATCCCCATATCGTATTGACCTTCGCGAAAGGGATTTTCATTTTCATAATAAATGGTATAATCGCCATGCCGTATGTCATCTTTATAATTTATTTTTTTCCATACCGAGCCGTCGTCATACCAGTATGTCCATTCACCTTGCATTTTGCCGTTTTCATAATGTCCCTGGTTTCCTTTTTTACCTGAGCTCCGGTAGTAAGTCCAAAGGCCGTGTTGCAAATCATTTTTAAAATTGCCTTCAATATCTGGTGTGCTGTCACGGTGAAACCATTTGGCTTCGCCGGATTTTTTCCCATTATCAAAATGCATGATGGTTTCCACCTGGCCGTTTGGGTAAAACTTGGTTTGCTTTCCATGGCGTTTTCCCATATTGTAATTCGCAATGTTCCGGAGTTTTCCGTTTTGGTAATAGAACTTCCAGGCTCCATGCTTTTTCTCCTCTTTTAGCATCCCTTCCATGGCTATGTTTCCGTTGGGATACCACACCTTGTTTTCACCATTTTCATAATTGAGAATGGATTTTTTGGTGCCGTCTTTAAAATATTCTGTCCAGGTGCCTGTACGTTCTCCGGCTGTATATTTTCCTTTGGCAGCGAGATTACCGTTATCATGATAATATTCCCATGTTCCTGTTTCCAGTCCGTTTTCAACATCCCCTTCTTTTCGTTTCTGCCCATTGTCGTAGTAATCCACAAAATGACCTGTGCCGCTGGTTAAAATCTGTTTCCCCTCTTTATTCCATGCGTTGACGTATGTACGGGGCTCTGTATCATAATTAAGACTGTAGTGTTTTTGTTGGTTTGGAAAATAATATCCCCACACACTGTCGCGCTGGTCATCCGTGAAATACCCTTCTGTTTTGATATTGCCGTTTTTATACCATTCGCTGTATGATCCCATTTGGACACCGTCGCGGAAATTGCCTTCGTTTTTTTTGTTGCCGTTTTCGTAGTAATATATGAGCTTACCGTTTACAACGCCTTCCTTAAAGTCGGTTTCCTGTATGAGCTGACCATCCTCGTTGTAATATTTCCACCGGCCAAATTCCAGGCCTAGTTTCATCATACCTTCGCTTTCTACCGTACCATCATCATATTCGAATGTTTTATCCTGATATTCTTGTGCATTGCTGCCCAAAACAATGGCCATCAGGAAAATAAACAATAACTTTATTTTTTTCATTGTCAAAAGAATTTTTACAAAACTAAACAAAAATACCGATTCATGAACATATAAGGGGACAACGAAAAAAATGTCATTCAATTTTACCCTTCAAGGATAAAATGCAAATTTTACCGGGGAGCAAAAAAACATACGACAATAACTAACACCTTAAATCCAGCAACAAACCTGCCAGATTTGAAATTATATTTCAATGGTTTTCCCTGCACCTCCTTCAATGTATTTTTCGGGATACAGGCTTTTTAACTCCTGAATGTAGCGGGTACAATGGGTTGGGCAAATAAGTTCAAGGCCTTTGAACAGATGATATTTATCAAAACCGTGCAAACCACCGATGATACCATACAGCTTGCCAAATTGCAAGGCTGTGTTGAGAATTATTTCCATATCAGGATGCGAACAACCAACCACCAGAACAAGACCTTTGGGTGTAGAAACCACCATGGCTTGTTCAATGTTTTCCAATTCGCCGGTGGTAAATACGTTTTCATGGATTTGCATCGGGTGGTCTGCAAAAATCACCTGTTTAGCACCATGGACGCCTCGCAGGGACGGTGGCAGATAAATGTTTACATCATGGTTGTGATACAGAAATTCAGATAATCCCCCTATATGATCAAAATGGTTGTGCGAAATGAAAATCTCATCCACCACCGAAGGGGAAATGCTCAATTTTTTCATGTTTTCCAGCAAAAGATGTCCTTTGGTACCGGTATCAAAGAGGATGTGTTTGTTATCTGTTTCCACAAGACACGAAAAACCCCAGTCTGCTTCCAATTCAGGATTGAATAGTGTATTGTCATATAAAATGGTAAGTTTCATAACGTTCATCTTATGATTAACAAGGTTAAAAATACTAAATATAACTAATACATTATGATTACCTATACCAAAATCCGCAATGCTGAAGGCAAAATTTCGACATCAAAATGCGTTCCTTTAATCAACTCACCGTCAGTTTCTGCCATCAGTGTTTTATCATTGTTATATACCGACAATTTTGATGTGCGAAAGGTATTTACAGCTTTCAGTTTTTTTACGTTTCCATTGTATAAACGTGCTAAGTTGATGATGATTTTCCATACCGGCATATTATCATACACCGTTACATCCAGTAAGCCGTCGTTTATGTTGGCGTCAGGGGTCTGAAGCATGCCCCCCCCGCTGTATTTCCCATTTCCAATGCTGATACTGAATACTTTCTGATGGATGTGTTTGTCCTTGATGATAAGGTTGAGTTCCTGAGCCTTGTATGAAAACAAACATCTCAAGAGACTGTACAGGTAAGTGACAGCGGCTCTGTTTCCGCGTTCCTGCATTTCATTGGTGTTATTGACCACTACAGCATCAAAACCAAAACCCGCAATATTGACAAAATAGTTAATGTTTTCTTTTTCTTTATGAGTATATCTTATTCTGCCGACATCCTGGAAACGTGTTTCATGCTTAAAAATCCGGTCCAATGCTTTGTTGTATTTCCGGGGTAATTTGTGATGCCGTGCCCAGTCATTGCCTGTGCCTACCGGGATTATGCCAAGGTTTATTAGTTCAGGAGGGACAATGTTTTGATGAAAAATGCCATTCACCACTTCATTTAGTGTGCCGTCTCCACCTACGACAATGATTGTTTTGTACCCAAGTTGCAGTTCTTCGGAAATAATATCAAGCGCATGGCCGGGCTGAGCTGTTAATATGGCTTTGTATTTCACTTCCCGTTTTTGCAGGATTTTTTCAATCCGTCTCCAGTCCTTTCCAGCCTTGCTGTTGCCGGCGTTAGGGTTTATTATGAACAAATAATGTCGTTTCATTTAATTTGTTATCCGGTGGCAAATTTGGCACAATGTTACTGTTTTTCTGTTTTCTTTAATAATTTTATGCAGATTTTCTACAAGTAAAAAATTTTACGGCGATGAAAAAGATTAAAAGCATAAAAACAGTTCAGACTGAAATTGACGGCACTTCTTTCACATCAGAATACCTTGAATACAACAATGAAAACGAGTTAACACTCAGCATAAAATATGACGATCAAGGAAACGTGATAGAAAAAATTGAGAATGTTTTTGACAATGGTAAAAAAGTCACTGAAAAGAATTACACCTCTGAAGATGAAATTGCAGAAGCGCATGATTTTGAGTACGATGATGGAGGGAAATTGGTAAAAGAGAAAATAAAGTATGCCGAAGGGTATGAGGCTGTCAGGAAATTTATCCAAGACAAGGATAAAAGAGAGCTCCGCATTGAAGAATTGGATGAAGACGGAAAACTTGAAGAATATACGGTACAAAAATACGATGAGAAAAACCAATTGACAGAAAAGATAGATTATGATTACCGGGGTAAGCTTGAAACGGCTGTAAGGCTTCATTATGATGAACAGGGACAGGTGTTGGTGCAGGAAGAATTTGAAAAGAAACTGAAAAAACCTGTGCGTATCCGTGAATATACCTACACTGAATCGGGCAAAATAAAAACCATGCTTGTTAAAAACCGTAAAGGAAAGCTGATTGACAGTTATGTGCTTGAATATGATAATGAAGGACGCTTGTTGGAGCAACGTTCTGTACAATCCGGTACCATATCCAGGGAATATAAAGATGGATTGCTAAAAACAGAGATACTTACTGATGCTGCCGGCAATATCCAAACAAAAACTGATTATGATTACGATGAACATGGAAATGTAATCAGTGAATCAAATGAAATGATACGCAAAGATTATGATATTCAGTATTTTGATTAAGCTTAGCTTTTCGATGGATGACCTGCTTCCCGTTTTTACAATCGCCCCATATCCGTAAATCCAATACTGATATGTTCACATTATCTGTTATTTTTGTGTCAAACAAAAACTGATGGGCATACTTATTATAATATCTATAATCGCTTATTTGCTTGGTTCTTTCAACGCTGCTTACTGGTTTGGAAAATGGTTTCACAGCATGGATATCA